>NZ_SMKS01000114.1:0-9737 GCF_004348435.1 Saccharopolyspora terrae
GGGTGATGTGGCGGGTGTGGCGGCGGTGAGGGTGTCGGTGACCTGGAGGGGGTCTGTGCTGTCGTCCATGCCGCACCCGGTGAGGAGGGTGAGGGTGAGGCAGGTGATGACCAGACGACGCAACGAGGTCCTCCTGAGGTGGTGCTGCCCTGCGGTGTTGCCGCTTCCGCTGGGTGGTTGCTGCTGCCTCCAGCATCCCTGATCGGGGGATGGGGGGTGCAGGGTGGCCCCCTTGTGGGTGGTGACCCATCAGCTTGGCACGTCGTGGGTGTGGCGGGAAGTGCTATTGGGTTTCGGGGTAGGTGTGCTGGGGTGCGCTGATGTCGTCGAGGGCGGCGCGGATGGCTGGGGGGAGGGTGAGGTCTTCGGTGGTGAGGGCGGTTTTGAGTTGGGGTGTGGTGCGGGCGCCGAGGATGGGTGCGGTGATGCCGGGGCGGTCGCGGACCCAGGCGAGGGCGACGTGGGCGGGTGTGGTGTTGAGTCCTTCGGCTGCGGTGAGCAGTGCTTGGACGATGCGGGCTGCGCGTTCGGTGCGGTGGTGGTCGACGTAGCCGGCGAGGTGGGTGGTGGCTCCGCGGGAGTCGGGTGGGGTGGCGTTGCGGTATTTGCCGGTGAGGACGCCGCGGCCGAGGGGTGCCCAGGCGAGGATGCCGAGTCCGTGGTGTGCGGTGGCGGGGACGACTTCGCGTTCGATGCCGCGTTCGAGCAGGGAGTATTCGACTTGGGTGGAGATGAGGGGTGTGCGGGTGGGGTGGTGGTTCTGGTGTGCGGCGGCGGTGGCGGTTTGCCAGCCGGTGTAGTTGGCGATGCCGGTGTAGCGGACGCGGCCGGTGGTGACGGCGGTGTCGAGGGCGGCGAGGGTTTCGTCGAGGGGGACGCTGGGGTCCCAGGCTTGGAGTTGCCAGAGGTCGATGTGGTCGGTGCCCAGGCGGCGGAGTGATTCGTCGAGGGCTGCCAGGAGTGCGCCGCGGGAGGCGCCGCCGCCGAAGGGGCCGGGTTTGCGGCGGGCGGCGGCTTTGGTGGCGAGGATGATCTCGTCGCGGGGGATGTGGTGGGTGAGCAGGTCGCCGAGGATTTCTTCGGCGTGGCCGTCTTGGTAGACGTCGGCGGTGTCGATGAGGGTGCCGCCTGCGTCGTGGAAGGTGGTCAGCTGTTCGGCTGCGTCGTCGGCGGTGACGTCTAGGCCCCAGGTCATGGTGCCGAGGGCGAGTCGGGAGACGCGGAGGCCGCTGTGGCCGAGTTGTCGCTGTTCCACGGTGTTGCAGGGTATTGGGTGCGGGGGGTGTGGCTGGTGAGGTCGGCTCGGCGGGTCCGGTTGTGAGTGTTGTGGATCACACCGTGGGTGGTGTGTCGCGTGGTTGGCTGCGGTGGGTGACGGTTCGGTGGCTGACCTGCCCTGATGGGGTGATCAAGGGTGGGGGAGGTCGGTACTGGGTGATGCTGGAAGATCTGGGGACCGGGCCGGAAGTTTCGGGTGCGGCCCGGTGTTCCCTTTTCGATCGTGTGGAGTGGGTTTCGTGTCGTGGTTGCAGGCCATGGTGCTGGCCGTGGTCCAGGGGCTCACCGAGTTCCTGCCGATTTCCTCGTCCGGGCATCTGTCGATCGTGTCGAAGTTGTTCTTCGGCGAAGACGCGGGTGCTTCGTTCACCGCGGTGACGCAGATCGGCACCGAACTGGCGGTGGTCATCTACTTCATCGGTGACATCGTCCGGCTGGTCGCCGTGTGGTTCCGCGGGCTGTTCAACGCCCAGGTGCGCGCCACGCAGGACTACAAGCTGGCCTGGTACGTGATCGTGGGCAGCCTGCCGATCGGTGTCCTGGGCTTCTTCTTCCAGGACTACATCCGCTCGACGCTGCGCAGCCTGTGGATCACCGCGGCGACGTTGGTGATCTTCGGTGTGCTGATGGGGTTGGCCGAGCGGTACGGCAAGCAGTTGCGCGAGCAGGCGCGGTTGCGGCTCAGCGATGGTGTGCTGATGGGTTTCGCTCAGGCGATGGCGTTGATCCCGGGTGTGTCGCGTTCCGGCGGGACGATCACCGCGGGTCTGGCGCTGGGTCTGACGCGGGCGACGGCGGTGCGGTTCTCGTTCCTGCTGGCGATTCCGGCGGTGTTCGCCGCGGGGTTGTCGGAGGTCTCGCACGTGTTCGAGCCCAGCCCGTACGGGTTGCAGCCGTCGGCGGCGCAGATGATCGTGGCCACGGTGGTGGCCGGGGTGATCGGGTACGCGGTGATCGCGTGGTTGTTGCGCTTCGTGGAGAAGCACAGCGTCTACCTGTTCGTCTGGTACCGGATCGCGCTGGGTGCGGCGGTGTTCGCGCTGCTGGGCTTCGGCGTGATCCAGCCGTGAGGCGGTGACGTCGCACAACGAAGTCGGGGCGGTCCGGTCGGGCCGCCCCGACTTTTTGTTCCGTGCGGGCCCTGGGGGTGGTGGGGTGCGCGGCGAGGCCTACCCTCGGCGGACGTGGCGACTCTCATCCTGCTTCGGCACGCCCGTTCGGCGGCCAATGGTTCCGGTGTTCTGGCCGGGCGCACGCCCGGTGTCGGTCTTGACGAGACGGGCAGCGGTCAGGCCGCGGGTCTGCCCGCGAGGCTGGAGGGCGTGCCGCTGAGCCGGGTGGTGGTGTCCCCGCTGCAGCGCTGCCAGGAGACGGTAGCCGGGCTGGTGCGGCAGCGCGAGATCGAGCCGGTGGTCGAGGAGCGGCTGGCCGAGGTCGACTACGGCGACTGGACCGGCCGCAAGATCAAGGAGCTGACCGGGCAGGAGCTGTGGAAGGTGGTGCAGCAGCACCCGTCCGCGGCGGTGTTCCCCGGTGGTGAGGGCCTGGCGCAGGTGCAGTCTCGGGCCGTTGCGGCGGTGCGCGAGCACGACCGGCAGGTCGGTGCCGACGAGGTGTGGTTGTTGTGCAGCCACGGTGATGTGATCAAGTCCGTGCTGGCCGACGCGCTGGGCCTGCACCTGGATTCCTTCCAGCGGATCGTGGTCGACCCGTGCTCGGTGAGCGTGGTGCGCTACACCGAGACCCGCCCGTTCGTGCTCAAGATCAACGACACCGGTGGTGATGTCTCCGGGCTGCTGCCGCCGGAGGAGTCCTCGTCCTCGGACGCCGTGGTCGGCGGCAGCACCGGCGAGCGCTCCTAGCTCTCGCTCCGCGCTGGGATCGCTGGTTCGGGCAGGACGCGGAAGACGAGCCAGCTCACCAGCGGCATGAGGATCAGCGGGGTCAGGGCCGTGGGCAGCGAGGTGGTGTCGGCCAGGCGTCCCAGCAGGGGGCTGATGAGGCCGCCGACGCTGACGGTGAGACCGAGGGTGACGCCGCTGGCGGTGCCGGCGCGGGAGGGCAGGTAGTCCTGCCCGAGGGTGACCTGCAGGGAGAAGGGCACGTAGAGCCCGGCCGAGGTGAGCGCGACGAACAGCAGCATCGCCGGTCCGGGCACGTGGATGACCCCGGCGACCGCGACGACCGAGCTCAGGTAGGACCAGCGCGACACGCGGACGCGGTCGTAGCGCTGGGCCAGGCGACCGCCCAGCACCGAGCCCACGGCACCGCCGAGGAACAGCAGGAACAGGGCGAGGGTTCCGGCGGTGGGCACGCCGGGTACGCGCTGCTGGGCGTGCACGGCGATGAACGTGCTCAGGCCGATGAAGACGGTGGAGCGGGCGATGACCGCCAGCGACAGCTTCACGAACGACGCCACGTCGTCGCCCCCTCGTGCCGGTGCCGCGGCGGTGGTTGCGCGGTGGTCGCCGATCATGCGCAGGACCGGTACGCACAGGGCGGCTCCGGCCAGCGCGGGCAGCACCAGCACCGGTGTGGCCCGCAGCGAACCGTGGCCGATCGCCAGCGCCACCGCGATCGGGGCGAGGGCGAAGCCGATGTTGCCGCCGAGGGAGAACCAGCTCATCGCGGTGTGACTGCCCCGGCTGGCGATCCGGGCCGCGCGGGCGGATTCGGGGTGGTAGGCGGCCACACCGATCCCGGACAGTGCCACGAACGCCAAGGTCAGCGGGTAGGAGCCGCTCAGCCCGCTCAGCGCGATGCCCGCCCCGCCCACCAGGGTGCTGGCCGGCAGCAGCCACGGCATCGGCCACCTGTCGGTGAGGGCGCCGAAGAGCGGTTGGGTGATCGACGACAGCAGCGAGGCGGCCAGCACGAGGCCTGAGGCCACGGCCAGGCTGTAGTGGCGTTCGGCCACGAAGAAGGGGATCAGCGCGGCGACGGCTCCTTGGTAGAGGTCGACGCAGGCGTGGCCGAGGGCAAGCAGGACGAGGGCGGGGTTGCTGCGCACCCGTCCATGCTTGGCCACCCCACCGGTGTCGCGCTGTCGATAGAGTGCCCGGTGATGCAGGAAATCCGCCACACCCCGGTCGCGCCGACGCGCACCCAGCGGCTGGCGTCCGGCGGTGAGATCGACGCCCACCGCCACGACGATCACCAGATCGCCTACGCCAGCCGGGGCACGATCGCGGTGAGCACCGACGGCGGCTCCTGGGTCGCCCCGGCCACCCGCGCGATCTGGATCCCGGCCGGCACCGTGCACCAGCACCAAGCCCACGGCGAACTCGACCTGCACCTGGTCGGCCTGCCCGCCGAGGAGAACCCGCTGGAGCTGGCCGAACCGGCCGTGCTCGCGGTCAGCCCACTGCTGCGCGAGCTCATCATCGCCCACACGCGCGCGCCCGCCGACCGCAGCGCAGCCCGCCTGCGGCTGCGGGCGGTCCTGCTCGACCAGCTGGCGATCTCACCCGAGCAGCCCCTGCACCTGCCCGCGCCGTCGAGCCCGCTGCTGCGGGAACTGCACGCGATCCTGCGCGCCGACCCCGCCGACAACCGAACGCTGGAGGACATCGGGCGGCAGATCGGTGCCAGCTCCCGCACGCTGTCGCGCCGACTGCGCGCCGAGCTCGGCCTGACCTACCACCAGTGGCGCACCCAGATCCGGCTGCACCACGCGCTGATCCTGCTGGCCGAGGACGTCGCCGTCACCGCCGTGGCGCACCGCTGCGGCTGGTCGTCGGCCAGCACCTTCATCGAGGTGTTCCGCCGCGCCTTCGGCCACACGCCCGGCGCCGGCCCCGGCGAACCGGGAGCACCGGGCGGCTAGCCGACGTGCGCGGACCGCCGAGAACGGCTGGTCAGTCGAGGATCTCGACCAGGTGCAGGCGGGCGCGTGCCGGCAGGGTGCGCTGGTGGCCGCTGGTGAAGGTCACCGTGATGTGCTCGTCGTCGGTGCCGGTGATGGTCTCGACGATGCCCACCGGCCCGATCGGGCCGTAGAGCCGCACCGGCAGTCCCGGGCGCAGGTTCGCCGCGGGAAGCCGGTTGACGTTGGTGGCGCGCGAGGCCGGACGCAACCTGCGGGTGAACACCCACCAGACCAGCACACCGGCCACGGCCAGCACCAGCGGCAGCCACACCCACAACCAGGTCAGGGCCAGCCCGGCGGCCAGCCCGGTCAGCCCGGCCCACAGACCCGAGGACAGGGCCAGCGGCCCGATCTGCAACCAGCCGGTGGTGCGGATCGTGCCGTCGGCCTGGGTGCCCCGGGGTGGTGTCGGCGGGGCCTGATCGGGGAAGTCGAGGTCTTCGCCGACGCCGCGGTGCTGGAGGTGCTCGGTGGTGATCTTGGCGAGGGTTTCGTGCCCGTAGAGCGCCTCATCGCGGATCGGGGTGAGTTCGCCGCGCACGAGCGTTTCGCGATCGGACAGGGGCGGCTGGTGACGGGTGTGGTCGGGGTTCACCATTCGCGCCACCTCCAGGTGCCGTCGTCGTAGTCGCACACGTACCGGTCGCCGTTGTCACCGCGTCCCACGTCGCCGGGTTCGTCGCAGGGCTGGCCTTCGGCGACCTCGGGCGGGCGTTGCGTCGGTGGCGGACTGGTCGTGGTCGTGGGGGTCGGTGTGGTGGTGCGCGGCGGCGGTGGCGCGCTGGTCGTCGAGGTGCGGGTGCTGCTGCGCGTGGTGGTCGTGCTCGTCGTGGTCGGCGGCTGGCTGGTGGTGGGTGCCGCCGTGGTCGCCGGTGGCGGCGCAGGTGTGGTGGTCGGGGCCAGGTGCGTGACCTGCTGCGGCGGCTGCTGGGCGCGCGGGGGTTCGCCGGTGGCGGGCAGGTTGGCCACCACACCGGCCCCTGTGACCGTGATCAGGGCCAATGCGGGCACCAGGCGCACCACCAGGGGGCTGGTCCACCACAGGCGGCGCAGTAACTCGGGGTGTTGGGCACGCACGTGCTGGCGTCTCCTTCTTGCGGGGTCCCGGGCACCTTACGCGACCCCTGTGAACTGCGTCTCGAAGGTCGGGGCGAAAAGCGTTGGCGCTGACGGACAACGCACGATCCGACACGCAGCGTCACGTCCACTGTGGCGGGAGCGTCGGTGCCGGGGTGCATCATCGGTGCATGGTGATCGAACTGCGCAGTCGGGGCGAGATCGACGCGCTGGCCGAAACCGGGGCGGTCGTGGCCGCGCTGCTGACCGCGGTGCACTCCCACGTCGCGGCGGGAGTGTCGCTGGGGGAGCTCGACGAGATCGCCCGCGACGTCGCTGCCGAAGCCGGTGCGCGGCCGGTCGGCGGGCGGGTGATCTCCACGTCGGTCAACGACGAGATCACCGGCGGCGCACCCGACGGGCGTGTGCTGGCCGAGGGCGATGTGCTCAGCGTGGCCGCCGCGCTGGACCTGCGCGGGTGGCACGCCCGCGCCGCCACGAGCAGCACCGTCGGCCCCGGCAGCCCGGGTGACCGGTCGCTGATCCAGGCCACCGGTCAGGCGCTGGCCGACGGCATCGCCGCGGCACGCCCCGGCTCCCGGCTGGGCGAGGTGTGCAGGGCGATCGGGCTGGTCGGGCGCAGCGCCGGCTACGGCATCCCGCCCGTGGGCGGGCACGGCGTGGGAAGGCAGGCCCGCCAGGACCCGGCCGTGCCCAACGACGGACACCCGGCCCGAGGCATCCCGCTGCGCCCCGGCCTGGTGTTCAGCGTCGAACCGATCTTCACCGCAGGCGGCCACGATCACCTCGACCCCGACGGCGACGTGCTGCGCACCGGTGATGAGAGCCGCGCAGCCCACACCGGCCACACCCTCGCCATCACCGACACCGGCCCCCGAGTCCTCACCACCTGAACTTGAGGCGGCGCATCGTCGAGGGACAGGGCTGCGCCGGTGCGCGGTCAGCGCTGGTAGGCGGTGGCGATGATGGCCGGCAGGAGCGCGATGGCGAGGGCGGCTCCGGTGAGGGCGAGGACGGGGTAACCGGCTGCGGCGACGACCATTCCCGAGGCCAGGCCGCCGGTGGCGCCCGCGATGGCGATGGCGACGTCGATGAGGCCCTGGGTCTTGGCTCGGGTGTCCAGCGGGATGGCGTCGGTGGCGAGCGCGGTGCCGCTGACCAGACCGAAGTTCCATCCCAGCCCGAGCAGGATGAGCGCGAGGGTCAGCAGTGCGACGGAGTCACCCGGCGCGGTGGCCGCGAGGACGCCTGCGACCACGAGCGTGGTGGTGGCCGCGGTGACGACGGTGAGGGGACCGCAGCGGTCGACGAGCAGTCCGGTCAGGGGCGAAGGCAGGAACATGGCCCCGACGTGGACAGCGATGACGAGACCGGAGGCCGCTGCGCCGAGGCCGTGCGCGTGCATGTGGACGGGGGTCATCGTCATGACGGCGACCATGACGAGTTGGCTGAGGACCAGGACCAGCACACCCAGCGACAGACCTCGGGCCCGGCGTTGGCGGCGCGGCGCGGGCGGGGACGCAGTGGGGTCGCGGCCCGGGTGCTCTTCGGCGGGTAGGGAGCGGGCGAGCAGCAGCGGGTCGGGGCGCAGCCAGAGGATCAGGACGAGAGCTGCGAGCGCGAACGCCGTGCTGGACAGGAGGAAGAGGCCGCTCAGGCGGGGCAGGCCGAGGGCGACGGCGAGGCCGCCGGTGGGGGCGGCGAAGTTGGGGCCGAGGACTCCGCCGACGGTGGTGGCGACCAGGACCGTGGAGACGGCGCGGGCGCGGTGGGTCGGCGCGGCCAGGTCGGTCCCGGCGTAGCGGGCCTGGAGGTTCACGGCGGTGCCGGCGCCGTAGAAGAACAGGGAGAGGAACAGCAGGGCCGGGTTGTCGAGCGCGGCCGCGGCGACGACGCCTGCACCACCGAGGGCGCCGACGAGGTAGCCACCAGCCAGCCCCAGGCGCCGACCGCGGGCCTGGGAGACGCGGCCCACGGCCACGGCCGCGACTGCGGACCCGGCGGTGAGCAGGGCGATGCCCAGACCGGCCAGCGCGGTGATCTCGAGCATGTCCTGCAGCAGCAGGGAAGCGACGGTGACGCCGGCGGCGAGTCCGACACCGCTGAGGATCTGGGAGACCAGCAGCACCGTCAGGATGCGCCGTTGCGTCGTTCTCACCGGGGTGCCGGTCTCCGGTGCGGTGCCCTGGTCAGCGAGGGCGGTGGCAGGGGCGTGTGCGTGGCGGGGCATTGCTCCTCCGTTGCAGGCAGGGCGTCGGGGCCGCGCCGGGTTCGGAACGCGGTGTCGAGGATGTGGGCCTCGGGCGGCGGGCATGCGGTGCTCGGCGGGGACACCGGGCACCGCATGCGCGGGAGCGGCGGTCCGCTCAGCTCCACTGCAAACGGTCGGACAGGCCCGCGGCGGCGAAGGCGGACACGAGATCCTCGCGGCCCTCGGTGAAGTGGGCCCAGCCCTCGAAGTGGACCGGAACCACCCGCCGAGCGCGGAGAATCGAGGCGGCCTCAGCGGTTTGGGCGCTGTCCAGGACGATCGGCTCGCCGTCGAAGAGGTGGGGGAAGCGGGGAGCGCCGGCGAAGAGGATGGCGGTGTCGATCGGCCCGAACCGCTCGGCGATCCGTTCGACGGCCTCGAGCGAGGCGTTGTCGCCGCTGACGTAGACCGCGGGCAGGCCGTCGCCGGTCAGAACGAAGCCCACGACCTCACCACTGATCGGCTCGATGTCTTCGCGGCTGCCGGGGCCGTGGATGGCGGGCACACCGGTCACCGTGACCGTGCCGCCGCCGGGCCGGTCCAGCTGGACCGATTCCCAGTCAGCCAGACCCCGGGCGGTCCCGCCGAGACGCTGCCCGCCACCAGGGGTGGTCAGCGTGAGCGGGACGTCCGCGAGCAGGGCTCGGCCGGAGTTGTCGAGGTTGTCGGCGTGCTCGTCGTGGGAGAGCAGCACCACGTCGATGCGGCCGAGGTCAGCCGGAACCCCGGCGGCGGGCGCGGTCTTGGTCAACACCGCGGCGGGCGCGCCGTAGTCGCCGGGCTCGTCGAAGGTCGGGTCGGTCACGAACCGCAGGCCGCCGTACTCGAACAGGGCGGTCGGCCCGCCGAAGGCGCGCACGGTGAACTGGTCGGTGGAGGTGGGGGCAGAAGACACGAAAACAAAAACCTCACGGTTGTTGAGCGGTTTATCCGTGAACCGACGCTAGCCCATTCTCACGGATGGACGCAATCCGTACCATGAGAACCATGGGAGAGACGCTGATGACAGAAGGTCCCGCCTTGCCGCCCGCTCCGGGCGAGGAGCAGTACCCCGCCCTCGCCCTGGCCAACAGCGCCATCGCACTGCCGGGCGGGCACACGGCCGACCTCCTCGGGACCCCTGCGCAGACGAACCACTGGCTGACCGAACACGGCCTCGCCCCGGTCGACATCGACATGCGGGAGATGTGCGCCGCGCAGCTGCGCTCGCTGCGCGAACAGATCAGGGCCCTGCTCGCCTCCCGCACCGCCGGGCTCCCCGCC
>NZ_SMKS01000115.1:0-8834 GCF_004348435.1 Saccharopolyspora terrae
GTCCCACACCCCACAGGCGCCTCCCCAGCCCCAAGCGCCCCACGGACCCAAAACCCGTGGGGCGTTTCTCATCTCGCGTCCACCCGCGGTCTGTCGCGGCCCGTCCAGACGTGCGGTGGTCACCCGGGCCCGAGATTTCAGTGGAAATCCGGGGCAGGACTTCCACTGAAATCCGACACCTGATTTCCACTGAAATCCCGAAACCCGGGCCTTCCCGGCAACTCATCAAGGCCCGGCGTGGGGTGTCGTGCGGGATTTGACTCGCTCACTCGCTCAGGTGAGGCTGGGGGTGTGGGGCCGGTTGGGGATCGGTTCGAGGCTTACGGCCTGTCGCATTGGGTGCTGATGGTGCTCATCGTGGCCGGGTCGGTGATCCTCGTCGTGCTCGGGAGGGGAGTGCACGAGCAGGCCCTGGAGCGGTGGTGCCGGGCGTTCGCGGTGGTCGTGCTGGGGTTCAACGTTCCGCTGCTGGGGTTCCGGTTGATGCCGGGGGAGTGGGACGTCGCCGAGTCGCTGCCGCTGCACCTGTGCGACCTCGCGTGGATGGTGGCCGCCTGGGCGTTGTGGACGCGGCAGGCGACGCCGCACGCGCTGCTCTACTTCTGGGGCCTGACGCTGACGCCGCAGGCGATCATCACCCCGGCCCTCGACTCACCCGACTTCCCGCACGTCAACTTCATCGAGTTCTGGGGCCAGCACCTGCTGGTGATCTGGGCAGCGGCCTTCCTGACCTGGGCGGTCGGGCTCCGGCCCACGTGGCGCGGGTACTGGGTCTCGGTCGGGGTCACCGCCGCGTGGGGCTCGGCGATGCTGGTGTTCAACGAGGCGGCCGGAACCAACTACGGCTTCGTCAGCAGCAAGCCGGAGAACCCGTCGCTGCTCGACCTGATGGGTGGCTGGCCGACCTACCTCGCGGTGGAGGTCGTCGTCGGCATGGCCGCCTGGGCGCTGCTCACCTGGCCCTGGACGCGCAGCCGCGAACCGGTCACGGCGCCTTGAAGTCGTGCTGCCGCCATGCCTCGTAGACGGCGACGGCGGCGGAGTTGGCGAGGTTCATCGAGCGGATCCCCGGCAGCATCGGGATGCGCACCCGCAGCGAAGCCGCATCCATGAGGTCGTCCGGCAGCCCGGTGGACTCCGGGCCGAACAGCAGGACGTCGCCGGGCCGGTAGTCCACGTCGACGTAGGAGGTGTCGGTGCGGGCCGTGAACGCGATGACGCGTTCCGGGCGCAGCTCCTCCCAGCAGGCCTCCAGGCTCGGGTGGACGTGCAGCGCGGCGCGGTCGTGGTAGTCCAGCCCGGCGCGGCGCAGCTTCGCGTCCTCCACGGAGAACCCCAGCGGCTCGATCAGGTGCAGCGCGGCGCCGGAACCGGCGGCCATCCGGATCGCGTTCCCGGCGTTCCCGGGAATCTCGGGGTGGTAGAAGACGACGTGGAACACTCGAAAATGCTTTCACACACCCCGCGGCACCGCCCATCACGGGTCGGGCGCTCACGACTCGCCGGGACCGGGCTGCCGGGCCCTGGCCGGGACGGGGTCGTCTGGTAGAGAAGAGACATGGCAGGTGGACAGCCGCGGAAGCGGAAGGGGGAGGAGACCGAGCGCACGGCGGCGGCGAGCAACCCGGTCGCGCGCGTGCTGGTCGACGTCCCGCTCCCGGCCCACCTGGACCGGCCCTTCGACTACCGCGTCCCCGACCGGCTCGACGCCGACGCGCAGCCGGGCTGCCGGGTCCGGGTGCGGTTCCGCGGCAAGCTGGTCGACGGCTACCTGCTGGAGCGCAACGAGACCACCGACTTCAAGGGCAACCTCGCCTGGCTGGAGCGGGTGTCCTCGCCCGAGCCGGTGCTCACGCCCGACATGCTCGCCCAAGCGCGGGCCGTCGCCAACCGCTACGGCGGCATGCTCGCCGACGTCGTGCGGCTCGCGATCCCGCCGCGCAGCGCCGCCGCCGAGAAATCCGCGCCCCGCGAACCGGTTCCCGCACCGGAACGCCCGGAAGCGGCGGCGTGGCAGCGGTATCAGCACGGTCAGTCCTTCTTGGACGCCCTGCACTCCGGACGGCCCGCCCGCGCGGTGTGGCAGGCGCTGCCGGGGGAGGACTGGCCCGCCCGGCTCGCCGAAGCCGCCGCCACGACCGCCTCGGCAGGGCGCGGCGCGCTGATCGTCGTCCCCGACCACCGCGACCTCGCCCGCCTGCACTCCGCCTGCGCGGCACTGCTCGGCGACGACGTGGTGACCCTGACCGCCGAGAGCGGCCCGGCCGAGCGCTACAAGCACTGGCTCGCCGCGCTGCGCGGCTCGGCCCGGGTCGTCATCGGAACCCGGGCCGCCATGTTCGCGCCGGTCCGCGACCTCGGGCTGGCCGTGGTCTGGGACGACGGCGACGACCTGCACAGCTACCCGCAGGTGCCTTACCCGCACACCCGCGACGTGCTCACCCAGCGCGCCCACACCGCCGGCTCCGCGCTGATCGTCGGCGGTTTCGCCCGCACCGCCGAGGCGGCGCTGCTGGTCGAATCCGGATGGGCGCACGAACTCGTCGCCCACCGCGACGAAGTCCGCGCAGCCGCACCGCGCGTCACCTCGATCGGCGAGGACGACACGCAGCTGGCTCGCGACCCGGCGGCCCGCGCCGCCCGATTGCCCTCGGTGGGGTTCGAGGCCGCCCGCGCCGCGCTCTCCCACGGCGCCCCGGTGCTCGTTCAAGTACCCCGACGCGGGTACGTCCCGGCTCTGGCCTGCGGAGACTGTCGTGAACGCGCCCGCTGCCGGCGCTGCGCGGGCCCTCTGGCGCTGCCCGGTGGGACCGAGGACGGCATGCCCAAACCGGCCGCCTGCAGCTGGTGCGGAGCCGCCGAGGCCGCGTTCAAGTGCCCCCAGTGCGGTTCCCGCCGGTTGCGCGCGACCGCGGTCGGCGCCGGTCGCACCGCCGAGGAGCTCGGCCGCGCGTTCCCCGGGTTCCCGGTGCGCACCTCCGGCGCGGGCGACATCCTCGCCGACGTCCCCGCGAAACCGGCGCTGATCGTCTGCACGCCCGGAGCCGAACCCGTCGCCGAAGGCGGCTACGGCGCCGCGCTGCTGCTCGACGGGCGCACCCTGCTCGGCCGGCCGGAGCTGCGCTCCTCCGAAGCCGCGCTGCGACTGTGGTTCGCCGCCGCCGCCCTCGTCCGGCCCGGTGGTGACGGGGGACGGGTCGTGGTGATGGCCGAGTCGTCGCTGCAACCCGTGCAGGCCCTCGTCCGCTGGGACCCCGCCTGGTACGCGGCGCAGGAGCTCGCCGAACGCGCCGAGCTCGGCTTCCCGCCAGCTCGCCGCGTCGCCGCCGTCGACGGCACGCCCGACGCCATCGAAGCGCTGCTGGACTCGGCGGACCTGCCCGCCAGCGCCGAAGTCCTCGGACCGGTGCCGATCGGAGAAGTCGACGAGGACGGCAACTCCGAACGCGAACGCCTCATCGTCCGCGTCGACCGCGCCGACGGCCGAGCCCTCGCGAGCTCCCTGCACGCCGCACAAGCCGTTCGCGCGGCCCGGAAGGCCACCGAGCTGCAGGTCCGGCTCGACCCGCTGGAGATGCTGTAGTGGCCCGGATCTTCCTGGAGACCGCGCGGATGGTGCTGCGGGAGCTCACCGAAGCCGACGCCGACGGCTTGTTCCGCATGAACAACGACCCCGAGGTCATGCGCTACCTCAACGGCGGGCTGCCGACCACCTTCGACGAGGTGCGGCTGAAGGTCCTGCCGATGTACCGGGAGCGCTACGACCGCTTCGACGGCCACGGCGTCTGGGCCGCCGTGGGCCGCGAGAGCGGTGAGTTCCTGGGCGTGTTCAAGTTCCACCCGCGGACACCCGAGGATTCCGACGACTTCGAGCTCGGCTACCGGATGCTCCGCTCCACCTGGGGAAGCGGTCTGGCCACCGAGGGCGCGCGAGCGCTGGTCCACGAGGGCTTCACCGAGCTCGGCCTGCGCCGGGTCTGGGCCCAGACGATGACGGTCAACACCGGATCCCGCCGCGTCATGGAGAAGGCCGGGCTCCGCTACGTCCGCACGTTCTTCACCGAATGGCCCGAAGGCCCCATACCCGGCGCCGAACACGGCGACGTCGAATACGCCATCACCCACCAGCAGTGGCTCGACGACGCCGCGGGCGGTTCTGGTTCGAACCGCCCGTGACCTGTGTCCTTTTCGTCTGGTCGGTTCGGACCAGAACTGCCCGTTGCCGGGTTCAGAGACCTGTTGCTCGGGCGGGGTTCGAGTGGGTCGTGCGGAATTCGATGGCTCGGTCCAGGACCGTGACCAGGACTTCCTTGGTGTCCTGCTTGCTCCGGGCGTCGAAGGTCAGGACCGGGATCTCCGGGTCGAGGTCGAGGGCCGCGGCGATCTGGTCCGGTTGGTGGCGCGGGGCGCCGTCGAACTCGTTGACCGCGACCACGAACGGGATTCCCCGGTCCTCGAAGAAGTCCAGGATCGCGAAGCACTGGTTGAGCCGCTCGGTGTCGACGATGACGATCGCGCCCAGCGCGCCGAGCGCGATGCTTTCCCACATCGGCCAGAAGCGGTCCTGGCCCGGGGTTCCGAACAGGTAGAGCTTCGGGCCGCTGGGCAGGTCCAGGCGGCCGAAGTCCAGGGCGACCGTCGTCGTCTTCTTGTCCTGCAAGCCCGCCAGGTCGTCGATCTCGGCGCCCGCCTCGGTGAGGATCTCCTCGGTCCGCAGCGGTTCCCGATCGGTGAGCTTGGTGATCATCGTGGTCTTGCCGACCCCGAAAGCCCCGGCGATCACGATCTTCGCCGAGGTCGTGTTCGGGTCAAAGGTTCCGGACATCGTTGCGAAGCCTCTCTATGAACGAAACGTCGGGCCGATCGGTGCGCGGCGCGGTCACCCGCAGCAGGCCGCGGTCGACGAGATCGCCGACCAGCACGCGCGCCACCGAGATCGGGCTTTCCAGCTCCGCGGCGATCTCCGCCAGCGAAACCGGTTTCGAGCACAACTCCCGCACCGTCGTGGCGCTCAGCGACACGTCGTCGACGGTGGTCTCGGGAATCGCGTGCAGCAGAGCCGACACGTCCAGCTCGTCGCTGGTGACATCGGTGCGACCGCCGGTGTGCACGTAGGGCCGCACCAGCGGTCCGGGTTCGTCGTCGTTCCACTCGGCCATGCCGGTCACCGCCGCGCCGGGGTGGCCAGGTGCGAACTCACCCGCGAGACCAGTTGCTCGACGACCGTGGCCGCCAGTTCGAGGTCCGCGCTCGCCGGGACGACGACCAGCAGGCCGGTGCGCTCCGCGGCCTGGCTGAGCATCAGGAACGCCTCGTCGCTCTCGATCAGAGTGCTGCGCACACCACCGGAACCGGTGTGCGCGCTCGCGCTGGCCACCATGCTGTTGATCGAAGCTCCCAGCGCGGCCAGCGCATCGGCCTCGTCCTCGGGCATGCCGGAGAACGAGGTGGGCAGGCCGTCGGTCGAGAACAAGAGGAGACCCCGGACGTCGGGAGCCTGCCGGCGGAAATCTTCGAGCAACCAGCTCAGGTTGTCGCTCTTCACGAGCGTCCCTCCTGCTCGGCGCGGGCTCGTCGGATCTGGTTCATGAACGCTACCGCCCCGGACGACTGGTCTTCGTCCTCGGAAACCGGTTCCTCCGTGGAGGATTCGCCCGGTCTGCCCTTGAGCCGCGCGAGCGTGGTGCCGCGCTTGCGCTGCGGCAGGCCGCCCGGCGAGTCCGGTTCGGACACCGTCGAGGTGCTGTGGGGCCGGCGGCGCATCCTGATCGTCGTCTCGGCGCTGCGCTCGCGCTTCGCGGACACGTGCTCGGCGATGATGTCGCCGGGCAGCGCCACCAAGGCGCGCGTGCCCGAACCGTCACCGGGGTGCAGGCTGACGGCGATGCCCCGCCGCTGCGCGAGCCGGCTCACCACCACGAGACCGAGCCGCACGTCGTCCTGCACCGACGTCGCGGTGAAATCCGGTGGCGCGGCGAGGGTTCGGTTGATGCGCTCGCGGTCGGGTTCCTTCATGCCCAGACCGCGGTCCTCGATCTCCACCAGCACGCGGCCGTCGTCGGTGCGCTCCACCCGCACCACCACAGGGGAGTTCGGCGGCGAGAAGCGGGTGGCGTTGTCCATCAGCTCCGCCAGCACGCGGATCGTGTCGGTGACCGCCGGACCCTTGACCGCGACCGCGGGCACCGCGCGGACGTTGATCCGCGTGTAGTGCTCGGTCTCACCGATCGCCGACTGCACGAGTTTTCCCAGCGGCACCGGGTCGCGCCAGCGGCGACCGGGACGGTCACCGGAGAGCACCCGCAGGTTCTCGATCTTGCGCCGCAGCCGCGTGACCGTGCTGTCGACCTGCAGCAAGCGCCGCAGCTTGGCCGGGTCCTGCTCGTCGTGCTCGGCGGCGTCGATGAGCACGATCGCCTGCTGGATGAGCGTCTGCTGCCCGCTGGCGATCGCGGCGATGGCGCTGCGGAACGCCGCGTGCGTCCCGGCCTCGTTGATCGTGGCGTCGATGGTGGCGCGCTGCGAGACCTCCATCGCGTCGGCGACCTGGCCGATCTCGTCGCGACCGAAGTCCAGCTTGCCCAGTTCGCCGTCCACGTCGACGCGCTTGCCCTCCCGGGCGCGCTCCAGGATCGGCGGCAGCAGGTCGTTGGTGCGGTGCAGCACCGCGTCCCGCAGTCGGGCCAGCCGCGCCAGGACCTGCTCGGTGACCCCGATGTTGCGCCACGAGTACCACCAGCAGCCCGCGGTCACCGCGACCGCGACCAGCACCACCAGGATCGTCCAGACGAACTTCGCGTAGCTCTGCGTCATGCCCAGCGTGATCGCGTGGTCGGACTGGGCCATCGACATCGCGTTGAGCTCGCGGCCCACGGTGCTGACGTCGGTGTGCCAGGCCCGCTGCTGCTGCGGCGACATCGGGTGCACCGCATCCGCACCGGCCGCGACCAGCTGGTCCTCCACCGCGGTGAGCCGCTCCCAGGCCCCCGATCGCGTCAGCTCGCGGTAGCGCTCCTGCACCTGCGGCGCGGAATGGGCGCTCTCGGCCCGGATCTGGCTGCGATAGGTGAACACCCGCTCGGCGAACGCCAGGTGCTCACCGGCGTCGAAACGGCCCGAGTCCACCGCGGCCCCGCCGATCATGGCCGCGCGCTGCATCAGGTCGGAGGCGCGCAGCAGCTCGGTGGCGGTGATGCCGTCCTGGGTGACCTGGATGTCGTGGGCGAGGCGGGACTGGGTGTCGAACAGGTCGATGCCCGAGTCGATCACGGAGTTGAAGTAGTCGACCGTCGCGCGGCGGTTGAGCTCGCTGCCCTGCGCGAGCAGGCGGCGCTGCGGCAGTTCGGCCAGGCGGCGCTGGAACTGCGCGGTCTTCGCCGCGATCGGCTCCGGCGCGTATCCCGTCAGGGAGTCCAGCGTGGCGTTGAGCTCGTCGACGTTGCGGTCGGTCGCGGCACGCGCGGCGGCCAGCTCCGCGGGCGGGATCTCGGTCCGCACCGACAGGTCGCGTTCGCGCTGGAGCGCCTCGAAACCGCGCATCGCGGACGTACCGGCTTCCTTGGCGGCGACACCGATCCTCCAGACGACGAAGGATTCGACCCCCTGCGGCACCGTCGAGGGCAGCAGCACGACCGACAGCAGCACGATCGGCAGTGTGAGCGCGCGCGAAAGACGCCTCTTGATGGTCCGGTGATGAGTCTCGGCGTCCTGTGACGTCACCAGCGGAAACCCCCTCCGGTTTCAGCGGCGATGATGAGTGCACGGACGCTAGCAGCTGATCAACCCTGCGTGGCGTGGATTGGCAGTCGTGTCAACGCATGTGACACGTTCATACCAACGCAGGCTACGCAGTGGTCACGATCAGCATGCGGAACCACAAACCGAGCAACCACTCCGCGCAGCTGCGGATCGTCGTCGCAGCTGCGCGAAGCGGTGTCAGTAGCGCTGGACGTTCGGTGCGCCCGGCGCCGGCTGGGCGCTCGCCGAGTGGGGTGCCGAGGTCTTCGCCGGATCTCCGTCGGAGGTGTAGCGCGACGCCGGGTCGGCGGCGAGCTTGTCGAGCCAGGCCGTCGAGCCGTAACCGGCGTCCTCGCCTGCCGGGCCCTGCGAGCGGATGCGCGGGACGTTGGCCGGGTCGAAGTCGGTGGTGAACGGCGACGGGGCCGGGTTCGAGCCCACCAGCATCACGCTCGTGTGGTGGTAGGTGACCCCGTCGGCAGAGCCGTCGGAGGCCAGCCGCTCGTCGTCGGGGTGCATGCCCAGCGGCAGCGCGATCGAGTCCACCCGCAGGCCCGGGACGGCGTCGGTGATGACGCGTTGCATCCCGGCGATCTCCTGCTGCGCCTCCGCCGAGGAGACCCGGCCGAGGTTGGGGTGGTTCATCGTGTGGTTGCCGATCTCGAAACCGTTGTCGTGCAACCAGGTGAGGCTACGCCGACCGGTGGGCTCCTCGAACGG
Source organism: Saccharopolyspora terrae (assembly GCF_004348435.1). Lineage (NCBI taxonomy): Bacteria > Bacillati > Actinomycetota > Actinomycetes > Pseudonocardiales > Pseudonocardiaceae > Saccharopolyspora > Saccharopolyspora terrae. The sequence goes on from NZ_SMKS01000115.1 coordinate 8,458, forward strand.
CGGATTGAACACGTACATCGTTGCCACTGGGCGGAAACCCGGGTTGGTCTGAGCCACCGAGAGCAGGATGCCGACGGCCGATTCCGGCGACGGGTTCCCCGCCGGGTCCACAGTGAACTGAGTGGCCGAACCGTCGTCGAAGGTCAGCACCACGGGGTGCTTGCCCGCCGGGATGTCGATCTTCCCGGTGGCGTACTCGGTGGCCGTCACCGGAACGTAACCCTCGCGGGCGAGCCGTTCCAGCTCCGCCCGGAAATCGGCGGGAGTGCGGTCGTACACGCTGCTCGGAGCGGGTGTGATGCGGTGGTACATCAGCACCGGGACGTCCCCGAGCTCGTTGGCCCCGACCGATGCGGGGTCCGGTGGCGGCGGGGGAG
>NZ_SMKS01000116.1:0-8483 GCF_004348435.1 Saccharopolyspora terrae
GGACGGTGGGGGTCAGCAGCAGGTCGTGGTTCTGGTGGAAGGCGCCCATGCGCTGGCCGAGTTTCATGCGGGTGTTGGTGGCTTCGAGGTAGTCCTGGGCGCTGTAGGTGAGTCCTCGGCGGCAGATGGCGGCGAGCCCGGGGTCGAGGAGTTCGCGCTGGGCGTCGGTGAGGTGTTCGGTGGCTTTGGCCGCGCCGGCGAACCAGAGGACGTGGAAGTCCTCGACGGGGTCGGTGATGCCGGGGTCGGCGTGTTCGACGTGGGCGCCGAGATCTTCGAAGGTGCGGGCGGCGTCGGTGAGGGCGCGGGTGATCTGGGGGTCGACGGGGGTGCCAAAGCCGAGGTCGGTGCTCACGGCGATGCGCAGGCCGGTGACTCCTCCGCCGAGGTGGTCGAGGAAGGAGTCGGTGGGAGGGGCCAGCACGGACCAGTCGCGGACGTCGGGTTGGGCGAGGACGTCGAGCATGAGGGCGGTGTCGGTGATGGTGGTGGTCATCGGCCCGGCGTGGGAGAGGGTGCCGAAGGGGCTGGCCGGGTAGAGGGGGATGCGGCCGTAGGTGGGTTTGAGGGTGGCGATGCCGCAGAAGGAGGCGGGGATGCGCACGGATCCGCCGCCGTCGGTGCCCAGTGCGAGCGGGCCCATGCCGGTCGCCACGGCTGCTGCGGCGCCGCCGGAGGAGCCGCCTGCGGTGCGGGAGGTGTCCCAGGGGTTGCGGGTGATGCCGTGGCGGGGGCTGTCGGTGACGCCTTTCCAAGCGAGTTCGGGGGTGGTGGTCTTGCCGAGGAACACGGGGTTCTCGCGGCGCAGCAGGGTGACCGCGGGGGCGTCTTCGAGCCAGGGCTGGTCGGGGTCGATGGTGTTCGAGCCGCGCAGGGTGGGCCAGCCGCGGGTGAGGAAGAGGTCCTTGACGGAGGCGGGCACGCCGTCGAGTCGTCCGGCGGGTTGGCCGCGGTGCCAGCGGTTCTCGGATTCGCGGGCGGCACGCAGGGCTTGTTCGGGGTCGACGAGGCAGTAGGCGTTGACGGCGGGGTCGTGGTCGTTGATGCGTTGCAGGGCGGCTTCGCAGGCTTCGACGGGTGAGAGGGTTCCGGCGGCGTAGGCGGCCAGCAGCTCGGTGGCCGAGAGCTCGGCGGGCTGGGTGTTGGCCATGGCGTCTCCCTGGGTGTGGCGGCCTGGCGGGGGTCAGGCGGTGACGTAGCCGCGTTGCTTGTCGACGACGTTGCGCAGGTCGGTGCCGTGGGTGAAGGCGCGCAGGTTGGTCAGGAACAGGTCGACGAGTTCGTCGGTCCAGCCGAGGGTGTCGCCGGACATGTGCGGGGAGACCAGGACGTGGGGCATCTCCCACAGGGGTGAGTCCTGCGGGAGGGGTTCGGTGTCGAAGACGTCGAGGGCGGCGCCGGCGATGTGCTCCTGCTGGAGGGCGGTGACGAGGGCGGGTTGGTCGACGAGTTCGCCGCGGCCGACGTTGATGAAGCGGGCGCTGGGGCGCATGGCGGTGAGGACGTCGGCGTTGATGAGCCCGTGGGTCTGGGGTGTCAGGGGTGCGGCGACGACGAGGTAGTCGTAGTCGCCTGCGACGCGGGCGAGGTCGTCGGAGGCGTGGATGTCGCCGAAGTCGGGGTCGCCGGTGCGGGTGGTGCGTCCGGCTCCGGCCACGCGCAGTCCTGCGTTGCTGAGTTGGCGGGCGATGGCGCGGCCGATGGGTCCGGTGCCGACGACGAGGGCGGTTTTTCCTTCGATGCGTTCGGTGACGCGGTGCTTCCACTGCTTGGCGTCCTGCAGGCGCAGGGTGGTGTGCATGTCCTTGGCGAAGGTGAGCACGGTTCCCAGGACGTATTCGGCGATGGGCTGGTCGAACACGCCGCGGGAGTTGGTCAGCTGCACGGGGGAGTCGCGCAGCTGCGGGAACAGCAGGCGGTCGACTCCGGCGCTGGCGGCGTGGATCCATTGGAGCTTGTCGGCCTGGGGCCAGGCGTCGGCGATGGCTTGGGAGCGGAAGGCCCACACGAACAGGGCGTCGGTGCCGGGCAGGGCGTCGGGGAGTTCCTCGCCGGTGGCGTAGCGCAGTTCGGCGTGCTCGGCGATGCGGGCCATCTCGTCGGGTGCGTCTCCGTCGTGGAGGACGACGACGGTGGGGCGGGTGTTGACCATGGCGATGACCTTAGGGCCGCAGGGGTGTCGGGTGATCGTCTCCCACGCCGGTGACGAGCGTGTTTCCCCAGCACTGGGCGGTGAAAAACGAGCGTCGGTGGAGGCATTGACACGCTAGGAACGGTTCGTAGGATTGTCAACAATCCGCTGGCATCGGTTGGTCCGGCCCGGGGAGAGTGCGAGATGGCCACAGCGAACGAATGGATCACGATGCCCAGGTACCTGTCGATCACGCTGGAGAAGCGCGGTGTGTCCTGCGTGGCGGAGTTGCTCGACGCCGACGCGCCCCGAACCTGCGAGGCGGTGTGGAACGCGCTGCCGCAGGTCGGGCCGGTGCACCACGCCAAGTACGCCCGCAACGAGATCTACACGATGGTGCCGCGCTTCGCCGCTGACGAGCCGGGTCAGGAGAACCCGACGGTGACCCCGATCCCGGGCGACGTCGTCTACTTCTCCTTCCCCGGCGGCATGCTGGACCGGGAGTTCAAGCAGGAGAAGGGAATCGAGGACCTGCCGGGCGTGATCGACCTGGCGATCTTCTACGGGCGCAACAACCTGCTGCTCAACGGTGACGTGGGCTGGGTGCCGGGCAACGTCTACGCCACGATCGTGGAAGGGCTGGCGGAGATGGCCGAGGCCTGCAACGACGTGTGGCGTTCGGGCAGCGTCGGCGAAACCCTGCGCTACGAGCGCTTCGAGGGAACGATCGGGGGCCGGCATGCCACTTGATGACTTCCTCGGCGCGGTGTCGGGCCCGGTGCAGCAGCGGGGGATCGGGGTGATCGCCCCGTTCGACCTGGCGCTGGACCGCGAGCTGTGGCGCTGGTCGCCGCAGGAGGTGTCGCTGTACGTCACGCGCACCGCGTTCGTCCCGGTGCCGGTCAGCGTCGAGCAGGCCAGCCTGGTCTCCGACGAGGCCGCGGTGCACGCGGCCACCCGTGACCTGCTGGTGCCCGAACCGGAGGTGGTGGCCTACGCCTGCACCTCCGGGAGTTTCGTCGACGGCGCTGGCGGGCAGCGGCGGCTGGTGGAGGTGATGCGCGATGCCGGTGCGCCGGCCGCGGTGACCACCTCCGGTGCGCTGGTGCGCGCGTTGGAGGTGCTGGGCGTGGGCAGCGTGTCGATCGCGACGCCCTACGTGGTCTCCATCACCGACCGGTTGTGCTCGTTCCTGGGTGAGCACGGGGTGGAGGTGGTCTCCAGCGTCGGGCTGGGTTTGGACGGCCAGATCTGGAAGACCAGTTACCGCGACGTGGTGGACATCGTGCGGGCGGCGGATCGCCCGGAGGCCGAGGCGATGTTCATCTCGTGCACGAACCTGCCCACCTACGACCTGATCGGGCCGTTGGAGCAGGAGTTGGGCAAGCCCGTTCTCACGGCCAACCAGGTCACGATCTGGGCGGCGCTGCGCGAGATGGGGCTCTCGGCGGTGGGTGCCGAGCAGCGATTGATGCAGGCGGTGGACGCTCCGGCCGCGTGAGCGGGGCGGTAAAGATGACATCACGAACGTTCCGGCGGCCGCTCACCCTGCGGTAACATTGTCAACAATCGACACCCCCGTTGCGGTGTGGCCGGGCGGGGTACCCCAGGGTTGTTGGCCGTTGGACGTCGAGCACAGGATGGAGCTCCCCGGTGCCGCACACCGCAGGAATTCTGTATCCCGGCTACAGCGCCGAAGACGACTACCCGACCTTGGAGGGCCTGCTCGGAGACGATGTCCGGCTGCCGCTGGTGCACACGCTGATGCGCGAGGACGCCCACCGGGTCGATGCCTTGCTGGACGTGGGTTCCGAGCAGGTGCTCGCCGACGGCGCGCGTGCGCTGGGCGAGGTGGATTCGGTTCTCTGGGCGTGCACCTCGGGCAGTTTCGTCTTCGGCTGGTCCGGGGCGCGCGATCAGGTGGAGAAGCTGCAGGCCGTGACGGGCAAGCCGACGTCGAGCACGTCGTTCGCGTTCGTGCACGCCGCGGCCCTGCTGGGGTTGCGGCGGGTCGCGGTGGCCGCGACGTACCCGGCCGATGTGGCCGAGCACTTCGTGGAGTTCCTGCGCGCCGGGGACCTGGAGGTGGTGCGGCTGTCCAGCAGGGGCATCGTCACCGCCGCCGAGGTCGGCACGCTGGGCCGCGAGGAGGTGCTGTCGTTCGCCGCGGCCAACGACGACGACCAGGCCGAGGCGCTGCTGATGCCCGACACCGCGCTGCACACCGCGGCGTGGCTGAAGGACATCGAGCAGCGGTTGGGCAAGCCGGTGCTGACCGCCAACCAGGTCAGCGCGTGGGAGGCGTTGCGACTGGCCGGTGCGGGCACGTCGCGTGAGGGATTGGGAACGCTGTTCCGGACCGGAACGGGCCGGTGACCCCGGTGGTCATCGGCGAACAGGGAAATGGTGAGCGCAGTGCTCGAGACCGAGGAGCAGTACCAGCAGCCCGGTGAGCTGGAGCCGGTGCAGCGCAAGTCGACGGCGGCGATCGTGGCCGACCAGTTGCGCGCGGCGATCATGTACGGGTCGCTGCCTCCGGGGTCGCAGCTGGGGGAAGCGGAGCTGGCGGCGCGGCTGGGGGTGAGCCGGGGGCCGCTGCGGGAGGCGATGCAGCGGTTGGTGGCCGAGGGGTTATTGCGCAGTGAGCCGCATCGCGGGTTGTTCGTGATGGATCTGCACACCGAGGACGTCGCCGACATCTACGTGGCGCGGTTGGCGGTGGAGCGGGCGGCCTGCGAGCAGATCGTGCGGCATCACCGGGTGGAGGCCGTGGCGGAGCTGACCGCGGCGCAGTCGCGGATGGTGGCCGCGGCGGGCAAGGGTGATGCCATCGAGCTGGCTGATGCCGATCAGGAGTTCCACGAGACGCTGGTGCGGGTGTCGGGCAGTGCCCGGTTGCAGCGGATGGCGCAGACGCTGCTGGTGGAGAAGCGGATGTGCCTGACGGCGTTGCAGGACAAGTACCACGCCGATGTGCAGGCGCTGGTCGATGAGCACAAGGGTCTGGTCGATGCGATCGAGTCCGGTGACGAGGCGTTGCTGCTGTCGCGCTTGGAGGCGCACATGAACGACGCGTTGGAGCGCCTCAACGGTTCGATGGCCGAGTAGGGATCTCACACGAATGGGGCCGGTTTCCGCGGAAACCGGCCCCATTCGTCGTGCGGGGTGGGTCAGAGGCCGCCGATGGAGACGTACTTGGTCTCCAGGAACTCGTCGATGCCGACCTTGCCGCCTTCGCGGCCCAGCCCGGAGGCCTTGACCCCGCCGAAGGGGGCGGCCGGGTTGGACACGATGCCCTGGTTGAGGCCCACCATGCCGGTCTCGAGCGCTTCGGTGACGCGCAGGCCGCGTTGCAGGTTCTGGGTGAACAGGTAGCTGACGAGGCCGTACTCGGTGTTGTTGGCCTTGGCGATGGCGTCGCGCTCGTCGGTGAAGGTGGTGATCGGCGCGACCGGCCCGAAGATCTCCTCGCTGGCCATGCGCGCGCCTTCGGGCACGCCGGTGAGCACGGTGGGGGTGTAGAAGTAGCCGTCGCCGCCGTGCCGGTCGCCGCCGGTGACGACCTGGGCGCCTTGGGCGACGGCGTCGGAGACCAGGTCGGTGACCTTGCTCAGCTGCTTGTCGTCGATGAGCGGGCCGACCTGGATGTCTTCGGAGACGCCGCGGCCGATGGTCAGCGCGGACATGCGTTCGGCGAGCTTGTCGGAGAAGGCCTGGGCGATGTCGGCGTGGACGTAGAAGCGGTTGGCCGCGGTGCAGGCTTCGCCGATGTTGCGCATCTTGGCCTGCATGGCGCCGTCGACGGCGGCGTCGAGGTCGGCGTCGTCGAAGACCAGGAACGGTGCGTTGCCGCCGAGTTCGAGGGAGACCTTGAGGACCTGCTCGGCGGACTGCTCGATGAGCTTGCGGCCGATGGCGGTGGAGCCGGTGAACGACAGCTTGCGGGCGCGCGGGTCGCGGATCATGGGTTCCATGACGCCGCCGGCGTTGGAGGAGGTGACGACGTTGAGCACGCCGTCGGGCAGTCCGGCTTCGCGCAGGATGTCGGCCAGCGCCAGCATCGACAGGGGTGTCTGCTGGGCGGGTTTGATCACCGAGGTGCAGCCGGCGGCGATGGCGGGGCCGATCTTGCGGGTGCCCATGGCCATGGGGAAGTTCCACGGGGTGATCAGCAGGGCGGGGCCGACGGGCTGGCGGGTGACCAGGAAGCGGCCGGAGCCGTTGGGGGCCACGGCGTAGTCGCCGCCGATGCGCACGGCCTCTTCGGCGAACCAGCGGAAGAACTCCGCGGCGTAGGTGATCTCGCCGCGGGCCTCGGGCAGGGGTTTGCCCATTTCGAGGGTCATGAGCAGGGCGAGGTCCTCGCGACGGGAGATGATGATCTCGTAGGCGCGGCGCAGGATCTCGCCGCGTTCGCGGGGCGGGTGGGTGGCCCAGTCGGCTTGGGCGTCGTGGGCGGCGCCCAGCGCGGCGAGCGCGTCGTCGGGGGAGGCGTCGGCGACGTGGCAGAGGGTGGCGCCGGTGGCGGGGTCTTCGACGGCGAAGGTGCGTTCACCGGTGGCGTCGCGCCACTTGCCGGCGATGAGCAGCTGCTTGGGGGCGGCCTCGACGACGGTCGCCTCGCGGGGATGCGTTGGGGTGGTGGTCATCGCTGCGCGAACCCTCCTGGGTGTCGACGGATGTGCTTGTTTGCCAACCTAGTGCGCTTCGGTGGTGGACACCGAGTGTTGCTGATGGTTGCATGACTGCCTAGATTGTCAACAATCCTACATTCTGCATGCTTGGAGTCGATCATGACGCAGCTCTCCCCGGCGCTCAAGCAGGCGACCCCGGTGCTGGCCGCACGCGGCGAAGGGGTCTACCTCTACGACGAGTCCGACCGCCGCTACCTGGACTTCACCGCCGGCATCGGCGTCACCAGCACCGGACACTGCCACCCGCGCGTGGTCGAGGCCGTTCAGCGCCAAGTCGGCACCCTCATCCACGGCCAGTACACGACGGTGATGCACAAGCCGCTGCTCGACCTGACCGAACGCCTCGGCCAGGTGCTGCCCGAGGGCCTGGACCGCCTGTTCTACGTCAACTCCGGTAGTGAAGCGGTTGAAGCGTCCGTCCGGTTGGCGCGACACGCCACCGGGAGGGCCAACATCATCGCCTTCCAGGGTGGTTTCCACGGCCGCACCATGGGCGCGGCCGCCCTGACCTCCTCCGGGGTGAAGGTGCGCGCCGGGATCGGGCCGATGATGCCGGGCGTGGTGTTCACGCCCTTCCCCGAGCCCTACCGCCAGCAGTGCAGCACCGAGGAGGCCGTGCGCCGCGCCCTGGCCGAGTTCGACCAGCTGCTGGTCACCCAGAGCTCCCCGCGCGACACCGCCGCGATCATCGTCGAGCCCGTGCTCGGCGAAGGCGGCTACATCCCCGCGCCCCCGGAGTTCCTGGCCGGGCTGCGCCAGCGCGCCGACGCCCATGGAATCCTGCTCATCGTCGACGAGGTCCAGACCGGTGTCGGGCGCACCGGCCGCTTCTGGGGCCACGACCACGCCGGCATCCGCCCCGACATCCTCATCACCGCCAAGGGCCTGGCCAGCGGCTTCCCGATCTCGGCGATCGCCGCGGGGCAGGAGCTGATGAGCAAGGCCTGGCCCGGATCGCAGGGCGGCACCTACGGCGGCAACGCCGTGGCCGCCGCCGCGGCACTGGCCACCCTGGACGTGGTGGAGCAGGAAGGGTTGGTGGCCAACGCCGCCGAGCAGGGCGCGCGGCTGGTCGAGGGCTTGCGCAAGGTCGCCGCCGACCACCCGGTCATCGGCGACGTGCGCGGGCTCGGGCTGATGCTGGGCAACGAGTTCACCACCCCCGAAGGCACCCCGGACACCGCCACCGCCTCCCGCGCGCACGCCGCCGCGGCCGAGGCCGGGCTGCTGCTGCTGACCTGCGGCCCGCACGGCAACGTGGTGCGCATGATCCCGCCGCTGATCGTCACCGCCGAGCAGGTCGACGCCGCGATCGAGCTGTGGGCCACCGCGGTGCGCTCGGCCGTGGCACGCTAGAGGGACGCGCTGGTGGTGGGTGTGAGATCTTCCTCGGGCCCACCACCAGCACAAACTCCGATCCGCGGGTTACTGTTCGATAGCGGCGGCCACCTGCGCGACGTGCTTCTGCAATGCTGCACGCCACACAGCGACGCGTGCGGGACGCGTCGCCAACAACCGACGCAGGTGTGAGCATGAGCGACTGGTCGGCGGGCGGACCGCCGAGGCGAAGGCCGCAGGGCGGCGGCGACAGGTACGACTACTATCGCGGCGCACAGGCCCCTCAGGGACGGCGCCCCGCGCCGCCACCCCCCCCCGGG
>NZ_SMKS01000117.1:0-8167 GCF_004348435.1 Saccharopolyspora terrae
GTGGTGGGGCGTGTTGGGCGGGGAAATGGTGAAGCTCCTGGTAGAAGGGTCGTCGACCAAGATCAACCCAGGACTTCCAGGAGCTTCGGATGTTGTTGTATCCGGCAGCGATCGATCTGTCCAGCACGACCCTGCGGTATGTCGCCGATGCGCTGCGGGAGCATCACGGCCGTATCGGTTCCCGCTGGCGCAAACTCCGCGCAGACCAGCAAGCACTGCTGGTCTTGGCTCATCTGCGCAACGGCGACACCTATGCCCGGCTCGCGGCTGGATTCGGTGTCGGGATCGCCACCGTCTACCGCTACATCCGCGAAACCGTCGACCTGCTCGCCGCCCGCGCACCCTCCCTCAAAGCCGCGTTGTGGCGCATGGCCTGGACCTTCCACAACTTCGCCATCCTCGACGGCACCGTCATCCGGATCGACCGGGTGGCCGCCAACAAGCCGTTCTACTCCGGTAAACACCGCTATCACGGCATCAACCTGCAAGGCCTCAGCGACCCATACGGCCGGCTGGTCTGGATCTCAGACGGAATCCCCGCAGGGCGTGTCAACGACACCAGCGCCGCCCGCGCCCACCACATCCCCGACCTCGCCGAACAAGCCGAAATCCTGCTCCTGGCCGACCGCGGCTACCACCGCCTCGCCGACGGCATCGCGTTCACTCCGTACAAGAGCTGGTACGGCCAACTGCCCAAACGCTACCGCGAAGCCGACACAGCCCACGCCCAAATCCGCTGCCAGGCGAACGCGGCTTCGCCACCCTGAAAAACTGGCACATCCTCAACCGCGTTCGCGCCTGCCCCCACCGCGTCGGCACCCTCGCCCGAGCCATCCTCACCCTCGAACACAAAACAAGATGAAAAAGGGCTCAATGAGGCGAAGAACGACTCTGCGGCTGCGTTGTCCCAACACACCCCGGTCCACCCGACGCTGGTGCGAACCTGATTGTCCTTGCAGAAGCGGGAAAACTCTCCGGATGTGTATTGCGTGCCGCGGTCGGAGTGGAACACCGCCTCTGGGCGGAGGTGTCCGTGCGTGATGGCCATGTCCAGGGCGTCGATGCCCAGGCTGGTGCGCATGTGCTCGGCCAGCTGCCATCCGACGACCATTCGTGTTGCCAGGTCACGGTCGCGAGATACAGCCACCCTTCACTGGTTTTGAGGTAGGTGATGCCGCCGACAAGCCGCTGGCCCGGCGCGGTGAACTCGCGGCCGATTAGATCCGGGCTGTGCACCGGCTCTTCGCCGGGCACCTGGTGCGTTTGTAGGTACGGGGTTGACACGCCGCTAGGAGCTGTTTAGGAATTGATCTTTGTGAGGTCGCGGAGCCAGGTGTCGATGGTGGCGATCTGCACGGTGGCTTCGTAACGCACGGCGAGTTTGTCGTAGCGGCTGGCCACGGCGCGGTGATGTTTGAGGCGGTTGATGCCGCATTCCACGGCGTGGCGCTGGCGATAGGCATCGGAGTCGAAGGCGGGTGGACGGCCTCCGGATGAACCGCGGGCACGACGGTGACCGGCTTGGTCTTTCGGGACCGGGATCGTTGCCATGATCCCGTGCTGACGCAGGTAGGAACGGTTCGCGCGGGAGGAGTAGGCCTTGTCAGCGAGCACCCGCTCCGGGCGGGTGCGCGGGCGTCCGCGTCCGCCACGCGCGACCCGGATCGCCTCCAGTACGGCGGTCATCTGGGGGCTGTCGGCGCGTTGCCCGGCGGTGATCAGTAGCGATAACGGCTTACGGCCTTGTTCGCAGGCTAGGTGGATCTTCGTGGTGAGCCCACCACGGGAGCGTCCCAGCGCGTGATCGGCCGGTTCGTCGCCGGGCGGTTCGACCTGCTTGCCGGGCCGGCGGCGAGCGCCGGCGGCGTGCTGGTGGGCCCGGTTGATCGTGGAATCCACTGACACCTGCCAGTCGATCAGGCCCGCCTGTTCCGCCCATGCCCGCAGCGCCGAGAGAATCCAGGGCCACACGCCCTCACGCTGCCAGCGGCGAAACAGCTGGTAGAGCGACTGCCAATGCCCATAGCGTTCCGGCACGTCCCGCCACGGAGCACCGACCCGCACCCGCCACCGGACCCCATTGAGCAACTGCCGCCGTGTCCACTTCGGACGACGTCCCACCACAGGTCGAGACGGCAACACACGCTGCAACGCCACCCACTGCCGGTCCGTCAGATCCTGACGCGCGCCAACCGATACGCTTCCCACCGAGGTCTCCGGATAGATGTCGATCTTCTTGGTCGTTGATCCATCTACCGGAGACCTCACTGCGTTCAAACAGCGGGTCCCACGTTCCTAAACAGCTCTTAGCCCCAATACCGCTTAGTTTGGTTGATCTTAGTGTGTAGGGTGGTGGCGTGCCCAGGCCAGGACAGATCAAGTCGGATGAGCGGTTGCCGGATCGGATCGCGATCGGGGTGCTCACGAAGACGTTTCCCGCCGAGCTGATCGACGAGGTGCTGGCCGTCACGGGGCGTGCTGAGCAGCGGAAGCGGCTGTTGCCTGCCCGTGTGGTGGTGTATTTCGTGCTGGCGATGTGTTTGTTCAGCCGAGAAGGCTATGAAGAGGTCACGCGGCTGTTGACCCAGGGGTTGGTGTGGGCGCGGCGGTGGAGCGGTCAGTGGCGGGTGCCCACGACGGGTGCGTTGTCGCAGGCCCGCGCCCGGCTGGGGCCGGAGCCGCTGAAAGTGTTGTTTTCCCGGGTGGCCGCTCCCGTGGCCACCGAGAGCACGGTCGGGGCGTGGTATCGCCGGTGGCGGCTGGTCGCGGCCGACGGGACCACGTTCGACGTGCCCGACACATCGTCTAATGTGGATCATTTCGGTCGTCCCGGTAACTCCCGCGGGGAAGGCAAAAGTGCCTATCCGCAGGCCAGGGTGGCAGTGTTAGCCGAGTGCGGCACGCACGCGATCTTCGCCGCCGCGACCGGGCCGCTGGGCATTCACGAGACGAGGCTGGCCCGCGAGTTGCTGGGCTCGCTGGGGCCCGGGATGTTGCTGCTGGCCGACCGGGCCTTTCTCGGTTTCGATCTCTGGCGGGCCGCCACCGACACCGGGGCCGACCTGCTCTGGCGTGTGCGCGCCAATGCGGTCCTGCCCGTGGTGCGCCAGTTCGATGACGGCTCGTATCTGTCGGAGATCGTGGGCTCCCGAGACTATTACCGCCGCGCTGACCCGATCCGAGTTCGGGTGGTGGAATACGCCCTCGGCGCCGAAGAGACCGTCTACCGGCTGGCGACCAGCATCCTGGACCCGCAGGCCGCTCCGGCAGCGGAGCTGGCCGCGTTGTATGCCCAACGCTGGGAGATCGAAACCGCCCTCGACGAGATCAAAACCCACCAAGGCGGCCCGCATTTCGTTCTGCGCTCGCAATCCCCCTCCGGGGTCGAGCAAGAGATCTACGGATTCTTGCTCACCCACCACGCCCTGCGCTCACTCATCCACGACACCGCCGCCACCGCCGAGAGCGATCCCGACCGGGTCTCATTCCTGCGCACGCTGCGCCTCGTCCGCCGCCAGGTCACCGACCAGGCGGGTTTTTCCCCCGACACGCCTGAAACGATCACTACACACCGCCCATGACGAACTCCTGCGCCACCCCACGCCACCACGCCGCCGACGATCGAATCCCCGCGTGATCAAACGAAAAATGTCGAGCTGGCACCTCAAACACGCCCACCACCGAAACCCTCCACCACCCGACAACGAGACGATCACCATCGTCCCCGCCACCAAACCCAGCAAAACCAGACGAAAACCACCTAACTAAGCGGTATTGCTCTTAGCCCAAGTTCGCGCATCAGGTCGGCAACCAACTCGACGCTGCACGCGTGGCCTTCGCGGTTGAGCTGGGCGGCGACCCGGCGACAGCCGTAGGTGCCCCGGCCCTCGGTGAACACCCGGTCCACGTGGGTGCCCAGCTCGCGCCGACGGGCCTTGGTGGCAGTCTCGGTGGCCACCCATCTCCGCCAGGAGTAATACGATGAGCGTGGCACCCCGAGTAACCGGCACATCCACACGACCGGATAGCGGGCCTTCTCCGCATCGATGACCGCGCAGCGCTCGGCTACTGCGACGTCCGCGCGAAGAAGGCCGTGGCTTTTTCAGGAACTCGTTTTTCCATCCGCAGCCGGCGGATCTCCTCTTCCATCTCCGCCACGCGGGCTCGTTCGGACGGGCTCACCGGCTGCTCAGAACCGGGGGATCTCCCGTCGCCACGCGTTGACCCAGTTGGCCAGCGTGCCCGCGTTGATCTCCAGGTCCCGGGCGCCCCTCGGCGACCGGCTTCTCGGTCTCGATCACATGCACCGCCTCAGCCTTGAACTGAGCGCTGAACCTCCGACGCTGCTCGGGCATGTACACATCCTCCCAAACGAGAGGCCTTGTCCAAGATCCTTGGTGCACCTCAGGGGAAACCGCGTCAGCAACCAGGGCATGATCGACTACACCTTAGCAGAGATCCGTCGCCTGTTGATCAACCTCATCACCCGAACACCACACCCCGCCGAACACGTCTGGTCCTGGTCACGCTGGCGCCGACGACGCCAACACCAAGCCCGACACTGCCACTACCGACGACGCGGCTACCCACTCTGAGTGCCGTTGCAGTACTAAGAGCTGCCCCAGGGCAGACTTCGGTCCTAAGCCGGCCAACGGGCCGCCGCAAGCTCTGTGGAAATCTTCTTAGCGGCTTGACGGACGAGCAAGGCGCAAACGAACAGGTCGATTCGCTCGGTTGAATCAATGACGCTGATCGCTGCGGATGGCCTTGTCTGCTTCGGGAAGATGATCGGAGCCGCTACACTCGATACGCCAACCAGGTACTCCTCTCGAGAATACGCTACGCCATTGCGAAGCGCCACGTTTAGTTCAGCTCGCAGCTTCAACGGGTCGGTAACGGTTGTGTCGGTGAATGCTTCAAGGCATTCGAGGGCATCCTCTGTGACGTCCAGACGGTGTGCGAGCAGAGCTTTCCCAGCTGCCGCGCAGTGCAGGGGCACATCATTTCCAACGATCCGCTTGATGATGTGCAAGTGTCGGTGGAGATGCAACGTATCGAGATAGGCAACCTTGGTACCTCTAAGGATGCTAATAGCGACAGCGGCTCCACCTGTTCTATTGTGCAGTTCGATCAAATGCGGAGTCAGCACGGGTTTCGCGTTCTCCACCATGCTAATCAGTGATGATCGGCAACACAGAGCACGCCACTTTTCGCCCATGACGTAACCCTGCTTAACGTGCTCGACTAAGCCGTATTCAGTAAAAGTTTTGAGGATTCTGTGCGCCGTCGACTTTGGTACACCGGAAAAACGTATCACCATGCCGAGGTCCACCGGTTTCGACGAAACGCAAACCAGCTCGAGAATTGCGATCGCCTTTTGCATGACCTTGGGTTGCAACGTGTGCCTCGTTCGCTGGCCGTCCCCAGCCATCCTCGCCTCCTACTGCTGGAGCTCCAAGGCGCGTACGCTCCTGTCCGGACCTACGGCCCCGGCACCGCACCGCGAAGCTGCGATCAGGTGGGGTAAGCAGTCGCCGACACACAGGATCAGGGCGGAGTGCGTCATTATGTGACTGTCGAAAATCGAACCCAGCTTACGGGTAAAGCGTGCAGTGACGTCTTGTAATGGTGGCCTGGGTGCGGGAACTTTTTCGGGGTCTTGGTCGATGCCGAAAGCTACACCGACGATAAGGCGATCATCGAAACAGTGCGGGACGGATTAACACAGGATCTTCGTGTGCTGTCGTCCGCGCAGTCGCTCAGCGCGGGCCGCTAGGCGACGCCGAGCAGCGTGGATGGGCCAGCCGCACCGAGTTTTAGTCACGACACTCCTTGACCAGCGAACACGGGATTGTAGCGTGCGCATAGCAGGGGGACTGCCGCTTTGACCAGTCCCGATGTGGGCGAGCCAGCGGCGAACGAGGAAGGCGGGGTATGCGACAGAAGTCGGACATCATGCATCTGACGTTATGCCAACATATGCCACCCATCAACAGGGAACACCCGGGTGGACCAGCCGCACCACGCCTGCCATATGGCTGGTCTCGGACGGACCGGCTTTCAGTCCCGGGTTGCCCCTGGTTATCGGCACGTCGCTGCCGCCGATTGGTGCTTGCCTCGGCGGCGATACGAAACGTTCCTGAGAAGCGAGACTTCCATGAGTTTAGACGATCAACCCGCTGAGGCCATGAGTCGGCGAGCGCTACTGGGCCGTGAGCTCCGACGGTTGCGGAAGCGAAAAGGGTGGACGGGCCCGCAGCTGGCGCAATTGTTGGGGTGGTCGCAGTCGAAGGTTTCGCGGCTGGAGACAGGGCAGCGCTCTGCTGCGCTGGCCGACGTGACGGCCTGGCTCGACGTCACGGAGACTGAGGGCGACCCCAGAACACGGGTTCTAGATCTAGCCGAGAGTCTTCTTGGTCAAATCACTGGATTGCGTGCGCTACACCAGGGCTCGTTGGTACGGCGCCAAGTCGAGTTGCAAAGTATCGACTCGGAAGCCCAGCTGGTCCGGCAGTTCCAACCCCTGATGGCTCCAGGCGTATTCCACACGGAGACATACGCGAGAGCCTGCATCGCCTCTGCGAATTTGACCGCCGAACGCGATCTCGACTCCGCCGTAGCTGCGCGTCTTGAACGTGGCCGTCGCGTTCTGAGTGGCGAAGGACCCGTCTATCACGTAGTGCTGTGCGAATCTGCGCTGCGTTGGAGGCCGCACGGGTGCAGCCCAGAGCAACTGAGGCGCTTGTGGCATCGCGTTGCCGAGATCGTTGATCATCGCAACATCACCCTTCAGGTCATTCCCGACAGCACACCGACTACTGCACTTCCCCAGTGTGGCTTTTCGATGTGGAGCTGGGGGTATGGACCCGATTCACAGTTTGCGCTGGTCGAAACTCCTGCGGCAGAAGTCACATTCACCAGTTCGGAGGACATCGCGATGTTTGAACGAGTCTGGCACGAGATGATCAAGGTTGCCTTGTCGCCGGAGCAATCTAGAGGCTGGATTATCCGGTTCGCCCGTATTTGACCCGGATCTGCTCGTATGGCAAGCCGGGACGCGAACACTAGGAGGCACGATGCCGCCGGAGAACGGCCCGCAGCCAAACACGTTCGAACGGTCACGCTGGCGCAAAACAAGCACCGAAGGGGCATGCGTGGAGGTCAATCATGGGACGGAAGGCTGGGTTGCCGTGCGCGATTCGAAGAATCCGGACGGATGTATCCTCCTTTTCAAGCGGACAGTCTGGTCATCGTTCCTCGTAGGTATCCACACGAACAGGTTCGATGTCCGACGGGAACAAGAAGGTCTATAAGGAGGCCCTCGCAACTCCTCCAGTTCGTGCAATTCAGCCGATACCACACGCGTGGGTCCGCACTGGCCCGCTCAGTCGACGAAGTCCTCAACAGGATCCGTACTCTGGCCCATCGGGATTGAGGTGTGTCAAGGACGCTTGAGGCTGGGGGTGTTGAGTGTGCGGAAGAGTTCGCGGATGACGTAGCGCTTGAGGGATCGGCGGATTTCACGGTCGGTGCGGCCTTCGGCTCGTCGGCGGGCGATGTAGTCGTGTGTTCGTGGGCAGATGCGCCATCGGGTGAGGACAATGTCGTGAACGGCCCTGTTGAGTTGCCGGTCGCCGCCGCGGTTGAGCCTGTGGCGTGTGGTCCTGCCGCTGCTGGCAGGCAGCGGGCTGATTCCGGCGTGTGCAGCGAAGGCTGCTTCGTCGCGGCACCGCCCAGCGTGGGACCAGGACACGATCGCTTGTGCTCCGCTGACCGGTCCAACACCGGGTTTGTCCAGTAATGGTGGGGAAAACGTGGTCACCAGCTCGGTCAGCTGCTGCTTGTTCTCGGTCGGCTCGCGACTGGCGTTGTGGATGGAGAGCGCAAGTCGACGGGTTTCGGCGCCCACCGCATGCTCGGTGGTGTCGCCGTTCTTGCCGCGACGGCGGGCGATTGTGGTCAGTCGGTTGTAGGTGAGGGTGCCGCGAGCGAGATCGCGGTCGGTTTCATCTCCGGCGAGCAGCAGTGCGCGTAGCCGGCTGATCTGACGGGTCCGAGCGGTGGTGATCTCACGGCGTGCGCTGAGCAGGATCCGCAGGGCTTCGCGGTCGCCGTCAGCGCGAGGGGTGGGCAGCCGGTCTGCGGACAGTCGCAGTACTTGCAGCGC
>NZ_SMKS01000118.1:0-7881 GCF_004348435.1 Saccharopolyspora terrae
CTGCAAGACCCACACACCAGCCCCCTTCCACCCAGGAGAAGCCGATGCCCGCACCGTCCCCCGAGGTCTTCGTCCCGCGCGACTTCCCCGAACCCGCATCGACCTGGGCGAGATCCAGCTCAACCACGCCCAAGCCGGAACACCCGACAAACCCGCCCTGCTGCTGATCCCCGAACAAACCGGCTCCTGGTGGACCTACGAGCCCGCCATGCACCTGCTCGCCGAGCACTTCCACGTCCACGCCGTCGACCTGCGCGGCCAAGGACGCAGCACCTGGACCCCGAAGCGCTACAGCCTCGACACCTTCGGCAACGACCTCGTCCGCTTCATCGCCCTGGTCATACAGCGACCCGTCATCGTCGCCGGATGCTCCTCCGGAGGCGTGCTCGCCGCCTGGCTGGCCGCCTACGCCATGCCCGGGCAGATCCGCGCAGCGCTCTGCGAAGACGCGCCCCTGTTCTCCTCCGAACTCGCGCCCGCCCACGGCCACGGAATCCGCCAAGGCGCGGGCCCCGTCTTCGAGCTCTACCGCGATCACCTCGGCGACCAGTGGCGCGTGGGGGACTGGACCGGACTCACCGCCGCCGCCCGCACCTCACCCCACCAGATCGTGCGCATGTTCGACATGCCCGACCAGCCGCCGCAGAACATCAAGGAATACGACCCGGAGTGGAGCCGCGCCTTCGCCGAAGGAACCGTCGGCCTGAACTGCCCGCACGACATCATGCTCGCCCAGGTCAAATCACCCGTGCTGCTCACCCACCACGCGCACACCACCGCCCCCGAGGGGAGGAGATCGGTGCGCTCTCAGACCTGCAAGCCCGGCAGGCGATGGCGATCATGCGCGAAGCCGGCGTCGACGTGCAGTACCAGTCGTTCCCCGACGCCGCCCACGCCATGCACCACACCGAACCCGCCCCGCTACGCCGAAGTCCTGACCAGCTGGGCAGCCGCACTCCCACCCACCACCTGAACCCTCGCCACAGAAACTGAAACATGTTCTACTGAGTCGCATGGCGATCAAGCATGACCCGAACGACGAATGCGACGTGCTCGTCATCGGATCCGGCGGAGGCGCCCTCACCGGCGCCTACACCGCCGCCCGAGAAGGACTCTCGGTCATCGTGGCCGAAGCATCCACCCACTTCGGAGGCACCACCGCCTACTCCGGCGGCGGCATGTGGTTCCCCTGCAACGCCGCACTCCAACGCGCAGGCCACCACGACACCCTCGACGACGCCCGCACCTACTTCCACGCCGTCGTCGGCGACCGCACACCCACCGAACTCCAAGACGCCTTCATCAACACCGGCGCACCGCTCATCGACTACCTCGAAGCCGACACCGACTTCAAGTTCATGCCCTTCCCGTGGCCCGACTACTTCGGCTCCGCACCCCACGCCAGCGCCACCGGCCGCCACATCATGGCCAAACCCGTCAAAGCCGAAAAACTCGGAGCCCTCCGCGACACCCTCCGCCCACCACTGGGCACCGAACGCGCCGACGAACCCCTCCCGGACGGACTCTTCGGCGGCCAAGCCCTGCTCGCACGCCTGCTCATCGCCCTGTCCAAACAACCCCACGCCGACCTGCGCCGCAACGCCGTCTGCGACGAACTCGTCCGCACCGACGGCACCGTCACCGGGGCAGTGATCACCCAGGACGGCCAACGCCGCCACCTCCACGCCCGCCACGGCATCCTCATCGCCGCAGGCGGATTCGAGCACAACGAGCAGATGCGCACCGCCCACGCCGTCCCCGGCCACACGCGCGACGCCATGGGCCCACCCAGCAACCAAGGCCTGGCCACGCTCGCCGGCATCGCCGCCGGAGCCGACACCGACCTCATGTCCGAAGCCTGGTGGTCACCCGGCATCACCCACCCCGACGGCTCCTCGACGTTCTCCCTCTGGTTCACCGCAGGCATCTTCGTCGACGACCACGGCGAACGCTTCGTCAACGAATCCGCCGCCTACGACCGCATCGGCCGACGCATCCTCGCTCGCCTCGCCGACGGCCGCATGAACCTCCCGTACTGGCTGATCTACGACGACAGGGCAGGGGAGAGGCCACCAGTCCAGTCCACCAGCGTGCCCGTGGGCAACACCCAGGACTACGTCGACGCCGGCCTGTGGCACACCGCCAACACCCTCGACGAACTCGCCACCAAGATCGGCGTCCCCGCCGACAACCTCAAACGCACCGTCACGCGGTTCAACACCTTCGCCGAAACCGGAACCGACGAGGACTTCGCGCGCGGCGACGAACCCTTCGACCGCGCCTTCACCGACGGAGCATCACCCCTGGTCCCCATCACCAAGGGCCCGTTCCACGCGGCCGCCTTCGGAATCTCCGACCTCGGCACCAAGGGCGGCTTACGCACCGACGCACGAGCCCGCGTCCTCGACACCGAAGGCCAGATCATCCCGGGCCTGTACGCAGCGGGAAACTCGATGGCCGCGGTCTCCGGAACCACCTACCCCGGCGGCGGAAACCCCATCGGAGCCTGCATGGTCTTCAGCCACCTCGCAGCCCTCGACATGGCCGAACACAGGGGAGAGGAGTAACCAACTCGATCACCAACCCAACGCACAACCACACCTGAAAGCACGCATCACCGTCACCAACCGACCCCAGCCGGCATCCGGTCATCAGGCAAACCCAAATCCGCCCACGGATCAGTCGGCACCACCTCGGTACTGCGCCCCACATCGTCCAACAGACGACTCTGCCGCTTCGGCTGGCGCAGCGTGATCGCACGCTCCGCCAGCACCAGCGACGGCAGGTACACCGCCAAGCGCTCCTCCACACGCTGACAGTCCTCCGGGGAACGCAACCAGACGATCACCACGAGGTTGCGCTCACCCGTCACCGCAGCGCAGAACCGAACCTCCGAGAGCTTCGCCAACGACCGACCCACCTCCGCCAGCTCACCCGCAGGCACATTCGCCCACAAGATCGCCGAGACCGGCCAACCAGTGAGACCCTGCGCAACCTCGCAGCGGATCGATACCAACCCCTGGTCCACCAGCCTGGCCAACCGCCGCCGCGCAGTGGACACGCTGGTCCCGGTCTCCGCAGCCAGCTCTGACACCGGCCGCCGCGCATCGATGCTCAACGCCACCATCAGAGCACGATCCTGCTCGGTCAACACACCCTGCCGCCCACGAGGCAACGCGTACCGAGCCAACTCCGCGCGCTGCGCCGGAGAAAGCGCGTCGAGCCGCCAATGCCCACCCTCACCGAAGATCGCGGTAGCGGCGTGCACACTCGTCCGCCGCACCCCCGAGCGATGGCTGAGCTCATCGAGCACGAACCGCGAGAGCGCAGGCAAGCTCCGCGAATTGAGCAACACCAGCAAATCCCGGCCACTACCCACCTGATGCACCGAAACGACCTGCGGCATCCGGGCGAGCTGCAACGCCAACCGGTCCCGCTCATCAGGACGGCAGTGAATCTCCACGCACCCGAGCACGAACTCCGACGGCGTGGCAATCCGAGCATGAGCGGTCACCCACACCAAACCCCGCTCAGTAATGCGCTGCCACCGCCGAGCCACCGTGCTCGCATCCACACCCACCACCGAGCCGATCACCTGCCACGAAGCGCGCGGAGCGATCTGCACCGCGTTGACCAGCGCCAAATCCAGCTCATCAAGACTGAACGAATCTTGCATGCGCAGACCCCCACGTGACGATATCCGGCAATCCAAGCAACAAAGCTGAAGCGCTGTCCACCCTTTCCGCCAACCGCACCCACCAAACACGCAGCGCTCGACCCGCCCGGAGACCACATGGACACAGCGCGCACCCGCAAGACCCCGCTCGACCGGGTCTTCACCGGCATCGAACGCCTCGGCACCAAAATCCCCGAGCCGTTCTTCCTGTTCCTCTACCTGCTGATCGCCCTGGCGCTGGTCACCACCACAGTCGCCGCCTTCGGACTCACCATCGAAGTCCCCGGCAAACCCGAACCAATCCCAGTACGCGCCGTCCTCAGCACCGAAGGCCTCGTCTGGTTCCTGACCAACTTCGTCGACAACTTCATCAGCTTCCCACCACTGGGCACCGTCCTGGCGATGATGCTGGTCGTCGGTTTCGCCGAACGCACCGGATACCTGACCTCAGCCGTCACCCTCGCCTTCGGCCGCGCACCACGCTGGCTGCTGCCCTACGCAGTGGCATTCGTGGCCTGCCAAGCCCACGTCATGTCCGACCCATCGCTCATCGTCATCCCACCGCTGGCTGCACTGATGTTCAAAGCCGCCGGACGCCACCCCGTCGCCGGCCTCATCGGAGCCTTCGCCTGCGGCGCAACGGGATACGCAGGGGGAGTGCTGGTCGGATCACTCGACGGACTGCTGGAAGGCATCACCGAGAAGGCCACCCAGATCGCCCCGGTGGGCATCGAAGTGCACACCCACATCGCGATGAACTACTTCTTCGCCGCCACCGCAGGCCTCCTCCTCCCGCTCGTCGGCGGATTCCTCATCGACCGCGTGCTCGAACCCCGACTCGGACCGTGGACGAACCCCGACGGAGAACACGCAACCGAGCTCACCCCCCAACAACGCAGAGGCGTGTTGCGGGCAACCGCCCTCCTCATCGCCTACGCCGCACTGGCCTTCGGCACCTGGCTCGCGCCCAGCAGCTTCCTGCGCGGCGAAACCGGAACGCTCGTCCCCTCACCGTTCCTCGACAGCATCGTCCCGCTGATCATCATCGCGTTCCTGCTGGCCGGACTGACCTACGGACTCACCGCCGGCACCGTGACCAACCGCTCAGACGTACCGCGCATGATGACCGAGACCGTCAAGGACATGGCCGGCTACATCGTCTTCATCTTCATCGCCGCACAGTTCATCGCACTGTTCACCTGGTCGAACCTCGGCACCCTCATCGCCGTCGGCGCCGCCGACGGCCTCCGCGCCGCACACCTCACCGGCTTCCCAGCGATCATCGTCATGGTCCTGCTGGCAACAGTGGCGAACCTGTTCATCACCTCCGGGTCCGCACTCTGGTCACTGCTGGCACCCGTGATGATCCCGGCCTTCACCATCCTCGGCTACGACCCGGCGTTCATCCAGGCCGCATACCGGATCGGCGACTCCACCACGCAGGCCGTCAGCCCGCTCAACGCCTACGTCTACATCCTGCTCAGCGTCAACCGGAAGTACGAACCCGAAACCCAGCTCGGCACGCTGCTGGCACGGCTGAGCGTCTTCGTCCTCCCGTTCTTCGCGATGTGGCTGCTGATCCTCGCAACCTTCTACTTCTTCGACCTGCCCGTCGGACCGGGCTCCGGCATCCGGCTCTGACCACCGACAAAGGAGACACGATGCACTTCGACGAACTCGTAGCCCTGCGACGAGACTTCCACCGCTACGCCGAACCCGCCTTCCTCGAAATCCGCACCTCCAGCATCGTCACCGCACACCTGCGCAAACTCGGCCTGAAACCACTCACCGGCCACCAAGCCATGCGCCCCGACACCGTCGTGGACTACCCCAACCCCCAGCAGCGCGCACTGTTCGCCCAACGCGCGACACGCACCGGCGCCGACGCCGACGACGTCGAGCACGCCGCGGAGTTCGGCACCGCCGTCATCGCCGAAGTGCGCGGCCGGCACCCCGGACCCACCTGGGGACTGCGGTTCGACATGGACGCACTACCCCTGACCGAATCCGACAGCCCCGAACACGCCCCAGCCGCACACGGATTCCGCTGCGAACACGACGCGATGCACGCCTGCGCGCACGACGGGCACACCGCCATCGGCCTGGGCCTGGCCACCAGGCTCACCGAAGACGACGACTTCACCGGCACCGTCCGCTTCCTGTTCCAACCCGCAGAAGAAGGAGGCCGCGGAGCAGCCTCGATGATCGCCGCAGGTGCAGCAGAAGGCATCGACCGCTTCGTCGCAGTGCACCTCGGACTCGACGAACCGGTGGGGCAGGTCAACGGCGGCATCCAAGGCCTGCTGGCCACCACCAAGATGCGCGCCACCTTCACCGGAACCGCCGCGCACGCCGCCGGAGCCCCGGAGAAGGGCGCGAACGCCCTGACCACAGCCGCCAGCGCGCTGCTCAACGTCATGGCGCTACCGCGCTACTCCACAGCCGACACCCGGATCAACGTCGGCACGCTGCACGGCGGCGACAACGTCAACATCGTGCCCTCCTGGGCCGAGATGACCCTGGAAGCGCGATCCACCGACTCCGACGTGAGCACCCAGCTCACCGAGCGCATCAAAACCGCGCTGCACGGCTCCGGAACCATGCACGGCGTCGCGGTCGACGTCGTCGAAACCGGTGGATCAGCCACAATCGATTGCGATACCGACCTGGTGGACGTGATCAACCAGATCGCCGCAGACGTCCCCGAAGCGACGACCACTGCGGGTTTCAAGCAGATGGGCGGCAGCGACGACGCCAGCCTGTTCGCCCGCGAAGTCCAGCGGCAGGGCGGAATCGCCACCTACATGACCGTCGGCGGCGGCAACACCGCGCCGCACCACAACCCGCTGTTCGACATCGACGAGCGCGCCATGCCCGTCGCCCTCGACGTCCTGGAACGCCTCATCAGGCGCTGACCGGAGTAGGCGAGGGGTGCTCGTCGGTGTGTCGGAGTCGATGCAATGCCATTCGCAGGGGAGGTGGCACAGGGGAGCGGACTGACCGTCCACCGACGAAAATGATCACCGTGAGTGACTAGTTGCTCAGATCGCGGAGGGGCCGTTCCCGGTAATGATGTGGCGTGCGGCGGATCGCCTCGCCAGTTGGCCTAGCGACGATCACGACGGGTATCTGGCGTCGCTTCCGTTCCCCGGTTGGCTAACAGAGCAAGCGAGAGTGCCATGTTCAAGCTCAGGACCGAGGGCGTGATGCACACGGGTTTGGATGTTCCGGAATGGCCAGATGAAGACTGCGTGTGGCAAGACGCTTGCCCACGGAACCTACGAGGAGACCAACTGTTGGTTCTTCGGTGACACCGATTGCCCGGACTGCCTCAGTCGACGCTGAAAGTCGCAGTCGCATGGGACGCGGTCACCGATTTCAGTGGGGAGGCCTCCGAACACCTTACTTAACATAATGTGCATTATCGGCTTTACGGGATGATGCAGGACTGAGGCGAGAGGGGCTGTTGGACGGCTCTTTTCGAGCTGCAGCAGGCGCTGCGTGCGGGTGCATCGTGGCAATGCTGGCGCCCGAGGTGGCGTGGCGAGGTGCAGTGGCGGCGGTCGGTGTGAGCGCGCCGGGAGGTTCGGTGGGTGTTGCGCGCAGAGGTCCCGAGGGCTCGTGTCGGTTCGGAGGCAGATTGCGCCTCGGGTCAGCTGGGCGCTTGGTGGTTGCCGCTCGGATGGCCTGGAGGAGCCGATGGCAAGTCCCCTTGTTTGTCCGGCGAACCCCCTTGTCAACCATTAGTTCCGTCACTGTGACGTAATGGGGTTGGTCTGGCTGGACCTCGAAACGATGGTCTGCGCAGTGCATTTGATCGTTGCTGATCACCAGGGACGAGCCGCCGCGCCAGAGCCGCCGGCGAGGCTTCGAGCTGGTTCGACTCAACCGGCACAGCGGCAGACCGCCTCGAAGTCCCGCGGAGTGCGACTGACGGCTCGATGGATGACACCCTCGGGGGCTACGATCCCCCGAGGGTGACCCTCGCTGTGCCCAGCGGCCATAACTCCGATTGATGGATAACGTAGATTATCCACGAAATACCATGATCAACTTATGAATGTCGCTGAAGTAAAATAGCTTTCACTTGACGCATGGCGAATCGCCCTGGTCCGCAGGCTCTCCTGGCGTCGCCCAGCTACTCCGAACCCGCCCTCCCGGCACCCAGGTTCCCGCTCCCCTCGCCCCCGTCTTCCCTTCTGTCC
>NZ_SMKS01000119.1:0-7658 GCF_004348435.1 Saccharopolyspora terrae
CCCCCATCCCCCGCACCAACCCTCACCAAGACCGCCCGCGGGCCGGAGTCCCC
Source organism: Saccharopolyspora terrae (assembly GCF_004348435.1). Classification (NCBI taxonomy): domain Bacteria; kingdom Bacillati; phylum Actinomycetota; class Actinomycetes; order Pseudonocardiales; family Pseudonocardiaceae; genus Saccharopolyspora; species Saccharopolyspora terrae. Next base: position 54 of record NZ_SMKS01000119.1, read on the forward strand.
TCACGACCTCGACCCCGCCCCGAGCGACCCGATTTCAATGAAAATCCGGGTCCCGATTTCAGTGGAAATCGGAACCCGGACTTCGGTGGAAATCGGGTCACCTCAGGTGAGGACCTGGTCAGCCGGCCTTGGCGGGCATGGCGACGTCGACGCTGCCGTTGTTGCGGCGGTGCTCGGCGACCCAGTTCTCGACCGCCTGGTGGCAGGCGCGGTCCAGGTGGCGGACCGTGCTCAGGTCGAGGTGGACGTGCTTGCCCGTGGGCAGCTTCTCCAGGTGGTCGAGCAGCCGGGGCAGGCGCAGGAACGTGGCGTTGCCGCCGAGCTCGACGTGAACCCGATCCTCGCTGTGCTGGGCGTTGACCGACAACCGGGAGACCTCGATCGCGGTCTTGACGACCGCGACGGCCAGACCCGTCAGGGTGCCGATGAGCAGGTCGGTGGCCACGATCGTCACCGCGGTCAGCACCAGCACGAACGCCTCGGACCGGTGCTCGCGCACCAGCCTGGCGACCGCCTGGATCTCCAGCAGCTTCCAACCGGCCTGGATCAGCAGCGCGGCCAGCACGGCGGTCGGGATGAACGCCAGCAGACCCGGCAGCGCCACCACGAACAGCAGCAGCCAGAAGCCGTGCAGCACGCGGGACAGCTTCGTCTTCGCGCCGGCCTGGACGTTGGCGGAACTGCGCACGATCACGGCGGTCATCGGCAGCGCGCCGAACACACCGCACACGGAGTTGCCGACGCCCTGCGCGACGAGCTCCTTGTTGTACTGCGTCTTCGGCCCGTCGTGCATGCGATCCACGGCGGCGGCGCTGAACAGGCTCTCCGCCGAGGCGATCAGCGCGAAGGTCAGGATCGATCCCAGCACGGCGACGTTGATCGCGCCGAAGTCGGTCAGCGCCGGCGGGTTCAGCGAGGACAGCAGCGAGCCGACCTCGATCTTCTTCACCGGCAGCGCCAGCAGCGCGGTGGCCGCGCTGGTGACGACGACGGCGATCAGCGCGCCGGGCACCAGGCTCACGGCGGCGGGCGCGAACTTCTTCCACGCGGTCGCGATCAGCAGCGCGGCCACGGCCAGACCGACACCGGCGAGGCCCTGCGGGGTGGTCACCATGGCCACGGCCAGCTCGCCGAGGCCACCGAACTTCTCCGCGGTGGTCGAGGGCTGCTCCAGCCCGCCGACCGGGTAGATCTGGCCGAGGATCAGCACCAGGCCGATACCGGCGAGCATGCCCTGCACGACCGACGGCGAGATGGCGCGGAACCAGGTGCCCAGGCGGCTCACGCCGAGCAGGATCTGCACGAGGCCGGCGCCGAGCACGATGATGCCGAGCATCCCGAGCCCGTGCTGGGCCACGGCCGAGGCCACCAGCACGGTCAGGCCGGCGGCCGGGCCGGAGACCTGCAGGCTGCTGCCGGGCAGCAGGCCGACGACGAGACCACCGACGATGCCGGTGACGATGCCGAGTTCCACGGGCACGCCGGAGGCGACGGCGACGCCGACGCACAGCGGCACGGCCACCAGGAACACCACCAGCGAGGCGGCGATGTCGGCGCCGAGCGTGTTGGGCGCGTTGGGCCTTCGCCCGGTCTGCTGTTGCGACTTGTCTTCGAGTTGCGTGGTCATGATCGCCCTCCAGGGCTGAAATCGGGTAGCGGGGACCGCGCCGGGCACCCTGCGCGGTGGGTGCCCGGCGTCGATGTCCACGCGTGGTGGGGGGGCTCGTCAGAGCGGGAGGAAGTCCTCGTCGTCGGAGGACTGCGGCGCGACGTGCACCAAGCCGGTGTCGATCTCGTAGAACCAGCCGTGCAGCCGCAGCTGACCTGCTTCGACGCGGTCGTGGATGAACGGGTACTCGCGCAGCGTTTCGAGCTGCGCGCGGATGTGGCGCTTGCTCTCGGTGCGGACGGCGGCGTCGCTGAGCTCGGCCGCGACGGCCTGGTCGGTGCCCAGCCAGGTGCACAGCGCGGGCAGCTCGTCGAGGCCTCGGCCGGCGATGGTCAGGGCGGTCACAGCGCCGCAGTGCGAGTGGCCGCAGACGATGATGTCGGGGATCCCCAGTTGCAGCACCGCGTACTCGATGGTGCCCATTTCGCTGGAACCGGAGTCGGGCGCGTATTTCGGCACGACGTTTCCGGCGGTTCGAAGTTCGAACAGGGTTCCTGGCTCAGCCCCGGTGATCTGAGACGGAATCACACGGGAATCTGAACATCCGATGAACAGAGCGGACGGGCTCTGCCCGGCGGCCAGCTGTTCGCGCTGGTCGGCGGGAATCAACTGGGGGTGACGACGTGCGTTCTGCACGAAGGTCTCGAAGCTCATTGTTGTATCTCCGGGTCGAATCGGCTCGGAAAGGCGGAACTCCGAGGCGATCTAGTGCCGCATGACCTGCAGCGTCGCCGGTGAATGTCTGAGCCTGCTGTGTGCGTGGTATGTATCAGTCCCAGCATTCGGGAATCGTGAGGTGTGCGCGAGGATTTCGAAATCCGCCGCGGTCCACCTCGATTCGCCGCGCAGGGGGTCGCGATCCTGTTCGTGCCGGGCCTGAGAACGCCGGTGCGTGGTCAGGCCGGGCAGGCGTTCGCGGAGCTTCTCACCGTCCCGCTGTTCCTTGGGATCGGGCTTGTGCTCGCTGGTCGCAGGGCTGCTGACCTGCGTGGCCCGTGCGGCGTCGGTGGGCCCGAGGGCGGCGACCACGACCGCGAAGAGCAGGAAGAGTCCCACCCTCGTGATCTGCCATGCCGTACCGCGCACCGAATGCCTCCCGGAAAAAACGAGCAGCGGATCCCCTTCCGGCGACGCCGACGGCTGCGGGGTGAACGAGCGAAAGCGCTCTAACCCCACAATATCGGAAGCCTCACCTCCGTACGCAAGTCGCAGATCGGACGAATCTGCCGAGCAACAAATGAGAATTCCTTAATGCGGGAACCCTGACCACCACAATCACCCGGTCGTCGGGTCGACATCCCACGCGCCACTACGTTGCGCGACTCCAGTCGTCACCGTGCGCACCTGAAATGTGATGGGTTTAACCGCATCGAGGGACGGCATCGGTAGTCGCCTGTTCACTTGCGAAACATCGCAGAAACGCGATTCCTACCGAACCCGATAATGGTATGCATGCACGGGTGTGAATCCGAGCGATTCGTAACGACTCAGCGCGACCGAGTTGCCGGTCTCGACTTGGAGGAACACCCGCTCGGCCGACGCCCGACCGGCGCCTGATCGCATCAGCGCGGCGGCCACGCCGCGTCGCCGCCACTCCGGGGCCGTGCGCATCCCGTAGACGCCGCACCAGCCGTCCGAGACCGCGAACATGCCGACCCCGACCGGAACGCCCCGGTGCACGGCGGTGGCGAACGCGACGGGCGCCGGCACCCGGTCCAGGCTCGGCTCAGGCCGACCCCCGACGGCCGCCACGGCGTCCAGCCACCGCGAGCCGGGCTCGGCGTCCAGCAGGACGTCGAAGTCCGACACCGGGCAGGTCTGCAGCAGCACTTCCCGCTCGGTCCGCATGACCGTGGTCGGCGCGTCGGCCCGGTAGCCGCGACCGGCCAGCAGCCCGTCCAGCTCCGAGTGCTCGTCGAGCGGGCTGACCTGCACGATCGCCGGGCTCGAACGCTCGGCGTAGAAGCGCTCCGCTGCGTCGATCGCGGCTTCCGGGTCGTCGAGCGGACCGACGGGCAGGGCCGAGTTCGAGCGGCGGCGGCGGAGCAGATCGCAGTGCCGCAGCAACCAGCCGTCGCGACGCACCACCGTCGAGGCGGGCCAGGTCGCCACCGCCGCGCGCTCGATCGTCCAGGTGTCGGGGTTCGTCACTCCGTGCGGAACGCCGGGTACGGCTGCAGGTGCAGCGCGCCCGCCCCGAAGCGGTCCACCAGAGCGTCGATGACGGTGTCGGCGAACTCCGCGACGTCGGACAGCTGCGCGTCCTGCGCGTCGGAGCGCAGGTGCCGCCAGCGGTCCACCAGCGCCGTGCTGCGGCGCGGCGAGGGCTGGTGCAGGTCGATCGGCCGGTCGTGCTCGCCGGTGCGCGGCAGGAACCACCACGTCGACACCCACACCCACAGCAGCTGGGCGTTGAACAGCCTGGGCAGCAGCACCTCGTCGGAGTCCAGCTCCGGCCAGACCTCGGCGATCTCCGAGCGCCAGGTCGCGAGCATGCTCTGCGCCAGGTTGTCCGGTAACGCGTAGGAGCACCACGAGGACGGGAACGGGTACTGCAGGTAGGCGGCGTCCATCGCGACGTCGCGCACGCAGCCCCACTCGAAGTCCAGGAAGCGCACCCCGCTGGACCCGGTGACGAGGCTGTTCTCCGGGCAGATGTCGGACGGGCTGAACGCCTGGTAGCGGCTGGAGCCCAGCTGCTCGGACGCGGCGGTGAGCCGCTCGACCAGCTCCGGCGGCGTGCGCACGCCGAGGATCTGGCTGAGCAGTTCGGGCAGCTCGCCGACCGAGGCGACGATGTCGTCGGCGACCGGGTCGGTCCAGGACTTGGCGCCCAGCCTCCGCATCAGCGCGTCGAAGTCGGCGGCGCAGCCGGCGGTGCTGCTGTGCAGGCGCCCCAGCGCACGGGCCCACGCGAGCAGAGCGCGTTCGGCGGCGCGCGGGTCCTCGGCGAAGAGCACGTCGGCCAGCGTGGAACCGCGGCCGAGGTCTTCGAGCACGAGCAGGCGCTCGTTGACGTCGTGCGCGATGAGTTCGGGGCTGACGCGCGCTTCCGGCGGCAGCGCCGTGGTCAGCTGGCAGCTGGCCGCCTCGTGCGCGAACGGATCGGTGCGCGCCTCCGGCGGGCACTCTCCGTAGTGCTTCACGACCACGGTGCGCGGCAGTTCGAACGGCGATTCGGCGATCCGCACCCGCAGCACGACCGAGCGGTCACTCCCGCCCAGGTCCTCCGCGTCGGCAAGCCGCACCGGAGCTCCGGTCCTCTTGCTCAGCACCGCTTCTGCGGTGGCGACCGTGTCGGTCGCCTCGGTGCTGGCCGGGACCCGGACCTCCGGGGGGCCGGTGGTGATCTCCACGCTCATCGTCTCCAGACACTACCCCCACAACATGAACCTCTAGGGCCATGACCGGTCAAGTGACACCTGACCGGGCATCCGCCGTGTGCGCTGCGTATTCACCCCTGAACTCCCGACGCACACGACTCCCTCAGACGTTGACGGAACCGGCCCTCGGCAACGTTGCACGGGTGCCGAACTCCGATGCCGTATCGCTTCCCGCGCACATGAGTGAGCCCGGCCGAACGCGCGGATGACGCGCTCGGCCGGGCCGCCACTCGATGGGAGCAACGTCAGCTCTGCGGCTCGACCATCCCGGTCACGTCCTTCTCCGCGGCCTTGGCCTGCTTCGGCTTCGCGTCGATGCCGGCCTCCTTGCGCTGGGCGTCGGTGATCGGCGCCGGCGCGGCGGTCAGCGGGTCGAACCCGCCGCCGCTCTTCGGGAACGCGATGACGTCGCGCAGCGACTCGGCACCGGCCAGCAGCATGCAGATCCGGTCCCAGCCGAAGGCGATGCCGCCGTGCGGCGGGGCGCCGTACTTGAACGCCTCCAGCAGGAAGCCGAACTTCTCCTGCGCCTGCTCCTCGGAGATGCCCAGCAGCTGGAACACCCGCTCCTGCAGGTCCGGCCGGTGGATACGGATGGAGCCGCCACCGATCTCGTTGCCGTTGCAGACGATGTCGTAGGCCCAGGCCAGCGCGTTGGCCGGGTCCTTCTCGAAGGCGTCGACCCATTCGGCGTTCGGCGAGGTGAAGGGGTGGTGCACCGCGGTCCACTGGCCGGTGCCGACGGCGACGTCGCCGGCCTCCATGTCCTCGACGGGCTCGAACATCGGCGCGTCGACGACCCACACGAACGACCAGGCGTCGTGGTCGATGAGGCCGCAGCGCTCACCGATCTCCAGGCGCGCCGCGCCCAGCAGCCCTCGCGCCGAGGACTTCGAGCCCGCGCCGAAGAACACGCAGTCGCCCGGGTTGGCGCCGACGGCCTTGGCGAGGCCCTCGCGCTCGGTCTCGGACAGGTTCTTGGCGACCGGGCCGGACAGCTCGCCGTTCTCACCGATGAGCACGTAGGCCAGGCCCTTGGCGCCGCGCTGCTTCGCCCACTCCTGCCAGGCGTCGAGCTGGCGGCGCGGCTGGTCGGCACCACCGGGCATGACCACGGCACCCACGTAGGGCGCCTGGAACACGCGGAACGGCGTGTCGGAGAAGTACTCGGTCATCTCGGTGAGCTCGAGACCGAAGCGCAGGTCCGGCTTGTCGGTGCCGTAGCGGGCCATCGCCTCGGCGTAGGTCATCCGCGGGATCGGGCGCGGGATCTCGTGGTCGACCAGCTTCCACAGGCCGGCCAGGATCTCCTCGCCGAGCTCGATGACGTCGTCCTGCTCGACGAAGCTCATCTCGATGTCGAGCTGGGTGAACTCGGGCTGCCGGTCGGCGCGGAAGTCCTCGTCGCGGTAGCAGCGGGCGATCTGGAAGTAGCGCTCCATGCCGCCGACCATCAGCAGCTGCTTGAACAGCTGCGGCGACTGCGGCAGCGCGTACCAGCTGCCGGGCTGCAGGCGGGCCGGGATCAGGAAGTCGCGGGCGCCCTCCGGGGTGGAGCGCGTCATCGTCGGCGTCTCGATCTCGACGAACTCGCGGCCGTGCAGCGTCTCGCGCGCGATGCGGTTGATGTCGCTGCGCATGCGCATGATCCGACCGGGCTCGCTGCGGCGCAGGTCCAGGTAGCGGTGCTTGAGGCGGATCTCCTCGCCGACCTCCAGGTGGTCGTCCAGCGGGAACGGCAGCGGAGCCGCTTCGCTGAGGACCTCCAGGTCGGTGACGGTGACCTCGATCGCGCCGGTGGGGATCTCGGCGTTCTCGTTGCCCTCGGGGCGGACGATGACCTCGCCGGTGATCTTGATGCAGAACTCGGCGCGCAGCCGGTGGGCGCGCTCGGCCATCTCCCCTTCGCGGAAGACGACCTGGGAGACGCCGGAGGCGTCGCGCAGGTCGATGAAGATGACCCCGCCGTGATCGCGACGGCGCGCCACCCACCCTGCGAGGGTGACGGTCTGCCCGGCATGACCGGCGCGGAGCGATCCGGCCTCGTGCGTGCGCATCACGGGTACTCAGGCTCCTTCTTCCGCTTTTCGAGCGTTCGACTGCGTTGGCCGCTTCCCGCGTCGTGAGCAGGCGGGACGCGAGGTTCCAGGCTAGCCAACCTGCCCTGGGCGATCGCGGGCAGGGCGGCGGCCGGTCCCGGGATGTGAGCGGACCCGATCAGAGCCTCGACCTCGCCTCACCAGCATGCCAGCCTGGTTCAAACCTTTTTCCGGAGTGATCGACAATTCGCGGTTTCTCGGACTCGATGCCCGGCGGAGTGAACCATTGTGGGCCGTTGCATACGTGTGGAAGAGAGGAACAACAAAACACAGGCATCGCCCGAGGTGGGCTACTCCTAAAGTGGGAGACGCCTACCGGAACTCGGTCGTTGCGCAACAGTGACCCACTGATTAGCGTAAGTTCGGAATTCGCCGGACACGAGGAGTAACGATGACCGGCCCGAAAACCGAGGCCCGCCCGACCGCCCGCCCGGCCGTTCGCGGCATGCAGCAG
>NZ_SMKS01000011.1:0-127385 GCF_004348435.1 Saccharopolyspora terrae
TGAGAAGGTCGCGCGTCTGCACCTGGACGCTCTGGGTGTGAAGCTGACCAAGCTGACCAAGGAACAGGCCGCCTACATCGGCGTCGACGTCGAGGGCCCCTACAAGCCCGAGCACTACCGCTACTGATCCGGCCGGTGGTCACCGCTCCCCGCGGGCGGTGACCACCCCCGGTTCCGCGATAGCCAGGCGGGGTGTCCGCGACAGCCCGCCGGTCGCGTCGAAAAACCTTCTCCTTGAAAGAAAACGGTCCCTGTCGCACACGCGCAGGTTCGCAGGCGAATCCACTTGAAGCGCTGCGGTGACCGAAGTCGACAGAAGGAATACCTGAGGCCGACATGACCACCATCGCACTCGAACTGGTTCCGCCCGACCTCGACGGCGGTGTGCAGAGGGCCGTTGAAGAGGGTCAGAAGATCGCCGAGCTCAGCCGCAACTCGGGGCTGACCGGCCGCATCGGACACGTGATGATCCCGGGGATCATCCAGGAAGACGGCGACCGCCCGGTCGACTTCCGACCCAAGATGGACACCATCGACTTCTGGCGCACGATCCGCCCGGAGCTCGGCGACCTGCGCGGTCTGTGCACGCAGGTCACCGCGTTCCACGACGAGCGCGCGCTGGCCGAGCGGCTGCAGGCGCTGCGCGACGCCGACATGGACGGCATCGCCTTCGTCGGCGTGCCCCGGAACATGGCCGACGGCGAAGGCCCCGGAGTACCGCCGACCGACGCTCTCACCAAGTTCCAGGACGTCGTCCCGCACCGCGGGTCCATCCTCATCCCGACCCGGGAAGGGGAGCAGGGCCGGTTCGGGTTCAAGTGCGAGCGCGGCGCCACCTACGGAATGACGCAGCTGCTGTACTCGGACGCGATCGTGGACTTTCTGAAGGAGTTCGCGCGCACGACGCCGCACCGCCCGGAGATCCTGCTGTCCTTCGGGTTCATCCCGGGCGTGGAGGGCAACAAGAAGCTCATCCAGTGGCTCATCCAGGACCCGGGCAACGCGGCGGTCGCCGCCGAGCAGGAGTTCGTCGCCCGCACCGCCGAGCTCGGCTTCGAGCAGCGCAAGCAGGCGGTCGTCGACCTCTACAAGCGGGTCGTCGACGGCGTGCACGACCTCGGCTTCCCGATCAGCATCCACCTGGAAGCCCCCTACGGCTACAACGCTCCCGCGTTCGAGACGTTCGCGGCGATGCTGGAGCACTGGGAGCCCGGCAAGTAGCCAGACCACCCGGCTGGGAATCACGCGACCCCGCCCCCGCAGCGCGACACGCCTGCGGAGGCGGGGTCTCGTGCTTTCCAGGGCAGCGTTCGAGTGAGAATCCGGCTGCTCCGCGGGTTCCGCTCCGGTGTTCGGCGTCATCGCTTCGTCCGTCGGGGCGGGATCAGCGGCGTTACTGCATGCTTTCGGGTGATCGCCTGAGCGGAGACGGGCACCGAACGAAGTGATCAAAACTCTTCCGGGGTTCAACGCGGGCGATGTCGGTCGTTCTCAACCGATCATTTCTTCGCTAAGGTCGATGCACTCGTCAGCGGTTACGATGACGAATCGTGCACCGGCGCACCGGTACGTGAATAACGCTCGTGCGTCCAACCGAAAACCCTCATCGCTGCAGTGTTCGGTGCGCGCACGCCGATCGCCGACAGCACCGGAAGGAACCCGTCGATGTCGTCGCCACCAGCATGTTCGTGCTCGTCCGCAGGACTGCCGGTTCATCAGATCGTCGGATTGCGAACCGGATTCGGTTTGGTCCGCAATCGCGCCCCGCGGACCGATAAGAAACTTATTTGTAAAGCGAATGACCAATTCATTGTTGACGGGAAATAGGCGATGAGCGCAACAGAGACGCCATCCAGAAGTGAACTCACGCCACTCGACTGGGCCTTTTTGTGCATGGAGCACGAGGACACGCCCATGCACGTCGGCGCCGTCGCGGTGTTCCGCTCCGAAGGCCCGGTCGACCGGGACCGGTTGCGGCGGCTGCTGGCCGAGCGCGCGCAGCGCATCGCCCGGCTGCGCATGCGGCTGGAGCGCTCGTGGCTGCAACCGCATTGGCGCGAGGCCCGCGACTTCGACGCCTCAGGGCACGTCTACGACCACGAGATCCCCGCGCCGGGCGGCCGGGAGGAGCTGGCGATCCTGGCCTCCGAGCTGATCGCCGATCCGCTCGACCAGCGTCGCCCGCTGTGGGAACTGCACCTGATCACCGGGCTGGCCGACAACCGGTTCGCGGTGCTGATGAAGTTCCACCACTCGCTGGTCGACGGGCACGACGCGGTCGAGGTCGGGGTCCGGCTGCTCGACGAGTTCACCGACCTCACCGACACCCCCGCGACCCCGCCGCCGAACCCGCTGGACGAGGCGTTCGGGCTGATCCGCCGGCCGGAGAAGCTGGTCGGGGCGCTGCGCGGCACGCTGTCGAAGTCGAGCGAATCGCTGGGGATCGCAGCATCGGTGATGCGCAACATGCGGATCCCCGTGCAGTCCTCGCCGATGCACGCCTCGACGTCCCCGGCCCGCCGGCTCGCGCTGGTGCCCATCGACCTCGCCGACATCCGCCGCATCCGCTCCCGGCACGGCGGCGGCACCAACAACGACGTCGTGCTCGCGGTCATCGCCGGAGCGCTGCGGATCTGGATGGCCGCGCGCGGCGAGGAGTCCGCTGAGGTGCCGGTGCGCGCGCTGATCCCGGTGTGCCGCAGGCGCAGCAACCAGCCCCGCAGCGGCAACAACCAGCTCTCCGGATACCTGTGCGAGCTGCCGGTCGACGAACCCGATCCGGCCACCCGGCTGGCGTCCATCCGCGCCGAGATGAGCGGCAACAAGAGCGCCGGACCGCTGCGCGGACCGGGGGCGTTCCCGGTGCTGGCCGGCCGGTTGCCGCAGGTGCTGCACCACGTGGCCACACCGCTGGTCGCGCAGGGCGCGCCGCTGCTGTTCGACACCATGGTCACCAACGTCCCGCTACCGACCTTCCACGCCGCGCTCGACGGCGCCGAGGTCGCCGAGCTGTTCCCGCTCGCCCCGCTTGCCTCCGGACACTCGCTGTCGATCGCGGTCTCGCAGTTCCGCGGCACGGTGCACATCGGCGTGCAGGCGAACCGGGCGGCGTTGCCGGACTTGGAGAAGCTCGCCGAGGCGCTGCCGCAGGCGGTCGCCGAACTCAGCGACGGGACGTGAGACGTGGACGCTGGAAAACCGCCTTCGTTATCGAACTTCGGCTGGTTATATGGAGGCGTGGACCTCATCGTTCGAACCGAGCACGGCGCCGTGCGCGGAACCTCCGACGGCGATGTCATGTCGTTCAAGGGGATTCCCTACGCGGCGCCGCTGGACGGTGCGCGCCGGTTCCAGGCACCCGTGGCGCCGCAGCGCTGGGACGGCCTCCGGGACGCCTCGGGCTACAGCGCCTCGGTGCCCCAGGCCGTGCTGGACCCCGCGCTCCCCGCGTGCTGGCGGCCCGGTGACTCGACCGACTGCCTGACCGTCAACGTCTGGACTCCCGATCGCGGCGGCCACCTGCCGGTCATGGTGTGGTTCCACGGCGGCGCGTACCTGGGAGGAACCGCTTCGACGGACGGTTTCGACGGGGCGAAGCTCGCGCGCGACGGCGTGATCGTGGTGACCATCAACTACCGCGTCGGCTACGAAGGCTTCGGCTGGGTGGACAACGCCCCGTCCAACCGCGGGATCCTGGACCAGCTGGCCGCGCTGCGCTGGGTCCGCGACAACATCATCACCTTCGGCGGAAACCCGGACAACGTCACGATCTTCGGCGAATCGGCCGGCGCGGTCTCGGTGGCGACCCTGGTCGCGGGCTCCGCGCGGCGCGGACTGTTCCGCCGCGCCATCGCGCAGAGCCCGGCGGCGATGTACTGCGACGAGGCCGAGAACCGCAAGATCGGTGAGCTGATCACCGGACGGCTCGGCGTGCCCGCGACCACCGCGGCGCTCGCGGAGGTCCCGCCCGAAGACCTGCACGCGGCGCAGGCCCACGCGATGGCGGAGATCAACCGCAACCGCGCGGCCTGGACCAACAGCACGCCCTACAACGTCGTCCTCGACGGCGAAGTGCTCTCCGAGCTGCCGTGGGTGGCCATGCGCGGTGGCGCGGCCAACGGCGTCGACGTGATCGCCGGGTTCAACCGCGACGAGGCCACCGGGTTCACCATCGACCTGCCCGCCGAGGCGCGCGACGTGCAGCGACTGGTCGATGACCTGCACCTGCCGTCGACGACGGTCGCCGAGTACCGGTCGGCGAACCCGGGCGTGGCCGACACCGACCTCTACACCCTGCTGCTCAGCGACAGGCTGTTCCGGATGCCCGCGGTGTGGATGGCCGAGGCGGCAGCGGCGGCCGGTGGGCGCGGCTTCCTGTACGAGTTCACCTGGGAGACCCCGCAGCGCGACGGCCTGCTCGGCGCGACGCACGGGCTGGACGTCCCGTTCACCTTCGGCAGCCTCGACGACCCGCTGGCGCTGGCGATGCTCGGTGTCTCGCCCGCCGGGTTCGAGGAGCTGTCCGCCGCCATCCGCGGGGCCTGGACCTCGTTCGCCGCCACCGGTGATCCCGGCTGGCCGGGCTACCAGCTCACCGACCGGCAGACCCGGATCTTCAACGTGCCGCTCTCCCTGGCGTCCGATCCGATCAGCGGCTCCCGGCAGATCTGGGCGCACCGCTTCCCCGAGCTCGGGTGAGCGCTGTTGAGGAATTGCCTTGCGTGGCGGTGCGGGTAGCGGAACCTGAGCGCCTTCGTGGTCTCCGTGCGCCGCTCCTTGAGTATGTCAATACGCGGCGTCCCGGCGTACTCGCCACGAAGGCGCTGAAGAACCCGCGGCGGTGCGGGTTTCTTGGATGGGGGAAGAGGATGCGGCTCCGCCGCATGCTTGAACGGCTCCTGAGACCTCCCGTTCCACGGCCTGTTCACGGAGTTAGTGTGTGGGCGGTTCGTGAAGTGGGAGGTCATCGATGGTGGACAACTCGGACAACGCGGCGTTGCGGGCACTGCGCTCGGCCTTGCCGGACGAGGTGGTGCTGACCGATCCGGACTCCACCGGACGTTTCTCCCACGACGAAGCGGAGTGGGCGCCCTACGGGAAGCCGCTCGCGGTCGTGCGCGCCCGCAGCACCGAGGACGTCGTCGCCGCGGTCAAGACCTGCGCCGAGCACGGGGTGCCCGTGGTGCCGCGCGGAGCCGGGACGGGCCTGTCCGGCGGCGCGAACGCCATCGACGGATGCGTGCTGATCTCCCTGGAGGGCATGAACGAGATCCTGGAGATCAACCCGCGCGAGCAGCTGGCCGTGGTCCAGCCCGGTGTCGTCAACGACGACCTGCGCGCCGCCTGCCGCGAGCACGGCGCCTGGTACCCGCCGGACCCGGCGAGCTCGCCGTGGTCGACCATCGGCGGCAACGTCTCCACCAACGCGGGCGGCGTGTGCTGCGTGAAGTACGGCGTGACCAGGGACTACGTGCTCGGCCTGGAGGCCGTCGTCGGCTCCGGCGAGGTCGTGCGGCTGGGCCGGCGCACGGCGAAGGGAGTCGCCGGCTACGACCTGTGCGGCCTGTTCGTGGGTTCCGAGGGCACGCTCGGCGTGGTCACCGAGGTGACCGTGAAGCTGCTGCCGGGCCTGCGCGCGCCGGAGCGCACCGTGGTCGGCTACTTCGACTCGCTGGTCGCCGCGGGTGAGGCCGTCGCCGCGGTCGCGGCGGCCGGGGTGGTGCCCTCGGCGCTGGAGCTGCTCGACCAGCACTGCCTTCGCGCGGTCGACGAGTGGAAGAACATGGGCCTGTCCGCCGAGGCCAACGTGCTGCTGCTAGGCCGCTCGGACACGCCGGGCCAGGCGGGGGAGCAGGAGGTCGACACCCTCGTGCGCTGCTTCGAGCAAGCGGGTGCGACCTGGAGCGCGCGCTCCACCGACCAGCAGGAGGCCGACGCCCTGTTCTCGGCTCGCCGCCTGGCCTACCCGGCGCTGGAGCGGCTCGGCCCGCTGCTCACCGAGGACGTCTGCGTCCCGCGCGCTCTGGTCCCCGACATGCTCGGGCGCATCGAGACCGCCGCCGAGCGGCACGACACGCAGATCGCCAACATCGCCCACGCCGGGGACGGCAACCTGCACCCGCTGATCATCACCCCGCCCGGCGACGACGAGGCCCGGCTGCGCGCCCAGCGCGCCTTCGACGACATCGTCGCGGACGCCATCGACCTCGGCGGCACGGTCACCGGCGAGCACGGCGTGGGTCTGCTCAAGCGCAAGGGGCTGCACGCCGAGCTGTCGCCGAAGGTCATCGACATGCACCACGACATCAAGAACGCCCTCGACCCGGCCGGAATCTTCAACCCCGGCAAGGTCTTCGGCGACCCCTCCTGACCTCGGAGGTGTGGCCGGGGGCGGACCCAACGCGCCCCCGGCCAACGCTCGTCGACACCGGAGGCGCCCCCGTCAGGGTGTGAGGCGGGTGCGGACCGAGAGCGCTGCGAAGAGGACCACCGCCAGGGCCCCGAGGGCGGTGGGCCAGGTGAGGGGTTCGGCCAGCAGGAGTGCGGCCCAGAGGATGGTCATCACCGGCTGGGTGAGCTGGATCTGGCTGACCTGGGCCATCGGGCCGATCGCCAAACCCCGGTACCAGGCGAGGAATCCGAGGTTCTGGCTGATCACCGCCAGGTAGGCGAAGGCCGCCCACTGCACAGGGGTCGCGCTCGGCGGGTGCTCGGCCATTTCGACGCCGGTGATCACGATCATCACCGGCGCGGCCAGCACGAGAGCCCACGAGACCGTCTGCCAGGCACCGAGTTCCCGGGCGAGCAGTCCGCCCTCGGCGTAGCCGATCGCCGCGGCGACGACGGCGCCGAACAGCAGCAGGTCAGCGAGGTGCAGTCCGCCCAGTCCCTGCAGCGAGGCGAAGGACGCCGCCGCGACGGCCCCCAGCGAGGCCATGATCCAGAACGCCTTCGGCGGCCGTTCGTGCCCGCGCAGCACCGCCATCACGGCGGTCGCCGCGGGCAGGACGCCGATCACGACCGCGCCGTGACTGGCCGGGGTGCTGGCGAGCGCGTACGAGGTGAGGAACGGGAATCCCACGACCACACCGCCCGCGACGACCGCGGCACGCACCCACTGGGTCCCGCGCGGCAGAGCCTGCCGGGTGACCAGCAGCGCGACGACGGCCATGAGTCCGGCGACGGCACCACGACCGGCTCCGATGAACAGCGGCGAGAGGCCGTCGACGGCGATGCGGGTGAGCGGGAGGGTGAACGAGAACGCCACGACGCCGAGGAACCCCCAGGCCAGTCCCGCGCGAGGCGGGGATAGCACCGGTTCCCGGAGTGCAGTAGCGCTACTATTGGCTGTCATGTCGGACGATAGCAGTTCCCGGATCGTCGCGGAACTCCGCAAGTGGATGGCCACGGCCCAGCCGGGCGCGAAACTGCCCTCCACGCGCGAGCTCGTCGCGGAACACGGGGCCAGCCCGGTCACCGTGCAGAAGGCGCTGCGCACCCTCGCGTCCCGAGGTCTGGTCGAAAGCCGCCCAGGTGTTGGAACGTTCGTACGCTCGGTTCGGGTCGCCCGGCCGAGCGACTTCGGTTGGCAGACCGCCGCGCTGGGGTCGCCGAAGAACAGCCGCCCCACGCTGTCCACCGCCATGCGGCCCGCGCCCAACGACGTGATCGCGCTGCACTCCGGGTACCCGTGCCGGGAACTGCTACCCGAGCGGCTGGTCCGGTCCGCGTTCACGCGAGCCGCCCGCAGCGACGCCGTCATCGACCGGCCCGCCACGGCCGGCGTCCCGGAGTTGCAGGCGTGGTTCGCCACCGAGCTCGGCACGGCGGTCCCGGGCGACGTGGTGATCTTCCCCGGCAGCCAGAGCGGACTGAGCGCGATCTTCCGCGCGCTGGTGGGCGCCGGTCGTCCGCTGCTGATGGAGTCGCCCACGTACTGGGGAGCGATCGTGGCCGCCGCCCAGGTCGGCGTGCAGGCGGTGCCGATCCCGAGCGGACCGGACGGCCCCGACCCGGACCAGCTCGCCCGCGCCTTCGAGCGCACCGGTGCGCGCGCCTTCTACGCCCAGCCGAACTACGCCAACCCCACCGGCGTGCAGTGGTCCTCGCGCCTGGCCGAGGAGGTGCTCGACACGGTTCGCCGCCACGGAGCCTTCCTGATCGAGGACGACTGGGCCCGCGATCTCGGCATCACCACCGACCCGGTCCCGGTGGCCGCCCGCGACGAGGACGGGCACGTGGTCTACCTGCGTTCGCTGACCAAGACCGTGTCGCCGTCGGTGCGCATCGCCGGGATCATCGCCCGTGGACCTGCGCGGGAGCGGATCCTCGCCGACACGCAGTCCGAGGCCGTCTACGTCAGCGGCATGCTGCAGGCCGTGGCCCTCGAGGTGGTCACCCAACCGGCCTGGCGCACCTACCTGCGGGATCTCCGCAAGCAACTCGCCGCCCGCCGCGACCTGCTGGCCGAGGCCGTGCGCGAGCACGTTCCCGGGGCGCACCTGGACGTCCCGGCAGGCGGGCTCAACCTCTGGGTGCGGTTGCCGGACACCACCGATCTGCCCGCGCTCGTGCGCGACTGCGAAACCGCCGGGGTCGTCGTGGCTCCGGGCGACGAGTGGTTCCCCGCCGAACCGACCGGCCGCTTCCTGCGGCTGAACTACGCCGGCCCGAACCCCGGCGCCTACCCGCAGGTGGCCCGACTCATCGGCGAGGCGCTCATCAGCCGATCAGCTTGAGCGCGGCGGTCTCGATGGTGTCCTCGTCGAGCAGCACGTGGTAGGCCGCCGCGCCGAGCGGGATGAAGCTGTCCTCACTGGTCACGCGAGCGATCCGGCCGCTGAACCCGGCGTCGACCAGCGCGGTGACGACGGGCTCGGAAACCCCTCCGCTGCGGCGGGTCTCGTCCGCGACCAGCACGTTGCCGGTCGCTTCGGCGGCCTCGAGCAGGTCCTCGGCCGGGAGCGGGGCGAGCCAGCGCAGGTCGAGGACTCTGGCGTGCACGCCCTGCCGCCGGAGTCGTTCGGCGACGCGCAGGCTCATCGGGACTCCGTTGCCGAAGCTGACCAGGGTCAGGTCCTCCCCGTCGCCGTAGACCCGGGCGCGACCGATCGGCACGTGGTGCTCGCCCGGTGCCGGGTAACGGGCCAACCAGCCGTCGTCGCCGGATTCGTGCAGGTCACGGGTGTGGTAGAGGGCGATGGGTTCGAGGAAGGCGCAGACCCGTCCGTCTTCGCGGGCGGAGGCCACGCAGGTGCGCAGCATCGCCGCCGCGTCGTCCGGCCGGGACGGCGAGGCCAGGACGACACCGGGCAGGTCGCGCAGGGCGGCGACGCTGTCGTCGTTGTGGAAGTGCCCGCCGAAGCCCTTCTGGTAGCCGTAACCGGCGATGCGCACGACCATCGGGTTGGTGTAGCGGCCGTTGGAGAAGAAGCTCAGCGTGCTCGCTTCACCGCGCAGCTGGTCCGCCGCGTTGTGCAGGTAGGCCAGGTACTGGATCTCGGGGATCGGCACCAGACCCGCCAAACCCGCGCCCAACGCCGTGCCGAGCACGCTCTGCTCGTCCAGCAGCGTGTCGAAAACCCTGCTGCCGCCGAACTTCTTGCGCAGACCGCGGGTCACGCCGTAGACGCCGCCCTTGCGCGCGACGTCCTCGCCGAAGACCACGACGCGGCTGTCGCGCCCGAGCTCCTCGGCCAGGGAGCGGTTGATCGACTGAGCCAGCGTCAGCGGTCCCTCGTCCTCGGGCGCGGTGCCGAAGGTCGTGGCGCGGTTGGGTGGGGTCTCGGCGGTGCGGGCGGCGATGGCGTCGGGGGAGTGGGCGTGCACGGAGGCCATGACTTCTGCGGCGCTGCCGAGCTTGCGACGGCTCAGCGCGTCCTCGGCGACAGCCGCGACCTCCGCTCGTACCGCCTCGTAGCGGGCGAGGACTTCGTCGGGGGTGAGAACGCCTTGGGAGATGAGGGTTTTCGCGGTCGCCAGCAGCGGGTCGCGCTCGTGATCGGCGGTGATCTCGGTGCGCGACCGGTACGCCGATTCGACGTCCGAGCCTGCGTGACCCATCAACCGGACCGTGCGCAGGTGCAAGAACGCCGGTGCGCGGTGCT
The DNA here is from genome assembly GCF_004348435.1 of Saccharopolyspora terrae. Classification (NCBI taxonomy): domain Bacteria; kingdom Bacillati; phylum Actinomycetota; class Actinomycetes; order Pseudonocardiales; family Pseudonocardiaceae; genus Saccharopolyspora; species Saccharopolyspora terrae. Next base: position 10,107 of record NZ_SMKS01000011.1, read on the forward strand.
CGCGCACCCAGTCGGCGGCCTCCCGGGACACCCGCAGGCACTCGACCGGATCGGCTCCGTCGGCGGTGAAGTACCGCAGTCCGGGCCGGTCCCGGTAGGTCGAGGCGATCCAGCCCGACGGCGTGCGCACGCTGATCCCGATCCCGTTGTCCTCGCACACGAACAGCAGCGGCAGCGGGAGCCCCTGAAAACCGCAGTGCAGCGCGGAGTTGATGGCACCCGTGGCGGTCGAGTGGTTCGCCGAGGCGTCACCGAAGCTGCACACCACGACCGAATCCGCGGGCCACTCAGCCGGCACTCCGAGCTTCGCGCCGCGCTCCAACGCGAACGCCAGTCCCACCGAGCGCGGCAGGTGCGAGGCGATCGTGGAGGTCTGGGGGATGACCGACAGGTCGGCGTTGCCGAAGACCTTGTGCCGACCGGCCGAGATCGGTTCGTCCGCCGATGCGACGACGCCCAGCAGGACGTCCATCAGCGGGGTGCTCCCGGCGACCGCCCTGGCCCGCTGGAGGTAGAACGCCCCGGACCGGTAGTGCAGCAGCGCCGGATCGCTCACCCGCAGCGCCGCCGCCACAGCGGCGTTCGACTCGTGCCCGGACGACCCGATGCTGTAGAAACCCACACCACGTTTCCCCAGCTCACGAGCCTTGAAATCAAGGTGACGACTCCCCGCCTGGGAGTCGAACAACGCCACCAGCTCCTCGCACGTGACACCGGTCGACCCGATTTCAGCGGAACTCGGTGTTCCGATTTCCACTGAAATCCGGTCACCGGGTTCCACTGAAATCCGGTCATCGAGGTGGGTGACCGACTGGAGGAAGTGTTCGTCGACGGGTTCGGTCATGGTTGCTCCCACTCGGATGCGACCGCTGTGCAGGACTTGGCGAGGAATTCCAGGGCGACCGGGAGCAGCGGGTTGGTGTTCTGCTTGCGGTAGAGGACCTTGACCCGCCGATGCGGTTCGAACCCGATGATCCGGGCCACGCCCTGCTGCTCCCGGGGGATGGCGAGCGCCGGTAAGACGGCGACGCCGAGGTCCCGGCGCACCAGGTCGCGGATGACGGAGTAGTCGTTGCTGCGGAAGGTGATGCGCGGAGCGAAACCCGCCGCGGCGGCCAGCCGGACCAGCGAGCGGGCGCCCGCGGTGTCCTGGCGGGTGCAGATCCAGTTGTCGCCCGCCAGGTCCGGCAGTTCGACCCGGCCCCGGCCCGCCAACCGGTGCGAGGAGGGCAGGACCACGCGGAGCGGTTCGGCCAGTAGCTCCTCCGCGCACAGCTCGATCGGCCACTGGCGCGGATCGAGGTCGTACTCGAAGACGAGGGCTGCGTCGAGCACCCCGTCCAGGACGCCGTCGACGACCTCGTCGGGTTCGCCCTCGTCGAGCTGCACTTCGGCGTGGGGCCGCTGCGAGATCACGGCCGCGAGCACGTCCGGCAGCACGCGGGAGTTGGCGGTGGCGAAGGAGGCGAGGCGGAGGCTGCCCTCCTCGCCGACCACCATCGCCCGCACCTCGCGCTCCAGCGAGTCCAGCGCGCCGAGCGCGTCCCGGCTGCGGTCGGCCAGCCGCAGCGCGAGCGCGGTGCTGCGGGCCGACCGGGCCGAGCGCTCGAACAGCGGCGCCCCGATCGCCCGCTCCAGCAGCACCATCTGCTGCGACACGGCCGAAGCCGTGTAGCCCAGCGTCCGCCCGGCCTCGGCGAACGAGCCCGTGCGCACGCACTCCTGCAAGGTCCGCAGGTGAATGGGGTTGAGCACGCCGACTCCTCAGGTGGTTCAGGCCGGGACGGGCAGGCGTCCGCGCAGCCGCATCGCCTCGCCCACCCGCTGCTGGGCCATCTCCAGGGCCGCCGCGTGCGGGAGCACCCCCGTCTCCGCCGCGGTGTCGAGCACCAGCAGGGTGTTGCGCCTGGTCCGGGTCGCGACCTCGTCGAGGATCCTGGCGGGCTCGGGCCGGAACGCGGAATACCGCGCGTCCATCGCGAATCCGGCTGCGATGGCGCCACCGGCGTTGGCGATGAAGTCCGGCACGATCTCCACCCCTCGGGCGGCCAGCGCGGCGCGCGAGGCCGGACCGGTGGGCAGGTTGGCGCCCTCCACGACCAGCCCTGCGCGGATGCGGGACGCGACCGAGGAGTCGATGACGTCCTGGCGGGCGGCGGGGATCAGCACGTCGCAGTCCACGGTCAACTCCTCGCCGTGCGCGATGCGTTGCGCCGGTGCGGCTTTCGCGACGCAGGTGTCGCCGAACTCCGCCTTGGCGGCCAGCCACGCGGGCACGTCGAGACCGTTGGGGTCGTGCACCGAACCGTCCGCCGTGGACAGCGCGACCAGTTGCGCGCCCAGCTCGTGCAGCCGCGCGGCCGTGGCCGCGCCGACCGCCCCGAAGCCCTGCACCGCGATCCGGGCCCCGGAGACCGGTTTGCCCGCTCGTTGCAGCGCTGCCACGGCGGCCTCGGCTACTCCGTGCCCGGTCACGCCGAGCTGGTCGTAGGGAACCCCGCCCAGCGCCTCCGGGACGCCGACGGCCGCACCGCGATCGCCGAGCTCGTCCTGGATGATCGCCGCGTCGTGCTCGGTCATGCCCATGTCGAGTCCGGGGACGTAGCTGGCCGGGATCTGGTCGGCCAGGCGTCGCGCGAACGCCCGCACCACCGCTTCCTTGTCCGGCGAATCGGGATCGGCCGCGATGCCGGCCTTGGCGCCGCCGTGGAAGAGATCGACCGCCGCCCACTTCCAGGTCATCACCCGCGCCAGCCGGGCGATCTCGCCGATGGTCACGCCCGGGGCCATCCGCGTGCCGCCCTTGCCGCTGCCGCGCGCGGTGTTGTCGATGACCAGCACGCCCCGCATCCCGGTGCGCGCGTCGGAGACGCAGACGACCTTCTCCGGGCCCCACTCGTCGATCTCCTGCAACAGATCAACCACGGTTGTCCCTTCCTACACGCAGTTGTGCTCGGGCCGGACCTCGGCGCCGTCGAATCGGCGCACGTCGAGACCGGAGACGTCGATGGGTGGTGTGCGGCCCAGGACCAGGTCCCGCATCACCTCGCCGATCGCCGGGCTCTGCAGGAAGCCGTGCCCGGAGAAACCGGTCGCGTAGAAGAACCGGCCGACGTTGCCGACCAGCGCGTTGTGGTCCGGAGTGATCTCGTAGAGCCCGGCCCAGCCGTGCGCCACGCCCGCCTCGGCGACGCGGGGAGCGCGGTGCGCGACGGCCTCGCTGAGCCGCCCCAGCCAGCGGTCGTCGGTGCCCAGCCGGAAACCGAACTCCTCGTCGGGGTCCGACATGCCGACCAGCAGGCCGGGGCCTTCTTCGTGGAAGTAGAAGCTGGTGGCGAAGTCGATGGTGAACGGCAGCCGCGGCGGCAGGTCCGGCATCGGCTCGGTGACCAGGATCTGCCTGCGCAGCGGACGCACCGGCAGCTCGACTCCGGCGAACTCGCCGACCGCCGCGGACCACGCTCCGGTCGCGCACACCACCGTCGAGGTGCGCACGGTCCCGGCGTCGGTGCGCACGGCGCTGATCTCCCCGCCGGTCGTCTCGACACCGGTGACCTCGACGCCGCGCCGCAGCACGGCGCCGTGCTCGCGGGCGGCCCGCGCGTACCCTCCGACGACGCCCTCGGGAGTGCAGTGCCCGTCGGTGGGCGAGTAGGCCGCCGCCAGCAGACCCTCGGGCGAGACCAGCGGAGACAGCTCGCACGCCTCCTGCACCGTCAGCATCCGGCTCGGCACGCCCAGCGAGTTCTGCAGCGCCACACCGCGTTCGAAGGCGGCGACATCAGCGGGCTCGGACAGCAGGAACAGGTATCCCTGCTGCTTGAGGTCGATGTCGCCGCCCGGCCGTCGAGCGAAGTCCTCGAAGGCCCGCAGGCTGCGCTTCCCGAGCTCGATGTTGACGGGATCGGAGAACTGCGCCCGGACACCTCCGGCCGCCTTGCTGGTGCTGCCCGAACCGAGTTCGCCGCGTTCCAGCAACAGCACGTCCGCGCCGGCTTCGGCGAGGTGGAAGGCGGTGCTGACGCCCACCGCCCCGCCGCCGACGACCACCACCTCCGCTGCGGGCGGAAGCATCAATTCCCGCCGAGTTCCGGGGGCAGGCGGTAGTCCATCTCGGGCTCGACGGTGTCGACGTCCATCTGGGCCTTCTGCAGCTTGCCGGAGAAGTCCCAGTTCAACGACTGCCACCGGGTGAACTGGTCGAGCACCCAGATGCCCGACTGGCGGCTTCCGTTGCCGGACTTGCCGTTGCCGCCGAACGGCAGGTGCGCCTCGGCGCCGGAGGTCGAGTTGTTCACGCTGACCATGCCCGCGCCGATGCCCTGCCGGAATCGGAACGCCTTGGCCGGATCGGTGGTGTAGATCGCCGCCGACAGGCCGTAGCCGGGCGCGTTGCCGAGCTCGATCGCCTCGTCGAGGGTCTCGTAGGTGGTGACGCCGACGATCGGACCGAAGGTCTCGTTGCGGAAGATGTGGTCGTCGGTGCGCATCCCGTCCACCAGAACCGGGTGGTAATACAGTCCGGCACCCGCATCGCCGCGAAAGCCCTTGCGCGGCTTGTCGTCGGTGATGCGCCCGACCGCATCCGAGCCGAGCGGCGTGTGGTGCGGCTGCAGGGTGTCGAGGATGGATTCGAAGTTGTCGGCGAACTTCTGGTCCAGCATCGGCCCGTAGAGCACGTCACCGCCGGGCTCGCCCACGGTGGCCGCGCGCAGCGCCGCGTCCAGTCGCGAGGTGAACTCGTCCTTGATGTCGCGGTGCACGATGAGGTTGCCCAGCGAGGTGCAGCGCTGACCGGCGGTGCCCCAGCCGGAGAACAGCGCGCCCTCCACGGCCAGGTCGAGGTCGGCGTCCTCGGTGACGATCATCGGGTTCTTGCCGCCCAGCTCCAGGCACGGGTTCTGCAGGTGGCGCCCGCACAGCTCGCCGACCCGGGTGCCGACCGCGCTGGAACCGGTGAAGCCGACCTTGTTCACCGTGCCCGCCTGCAGCGAGGCCTCCAGGCCCTTGAAGGTCGCTTCGCCGTCGGTGTAGACGAGGTTGAGCACGCCCTTGGGCACGCCGGCCTTCCACGCGAGCTCGGCCACCGCGCGCGCCGCCCCGGCCGCGTACTCGGCCGGCTTCCACACCACCGCGTTGCCGCACAGCAGCGCCGGGACGAGGTACCAGGACGGCACCGCGACCGGGAAGTTGCCCGCGGTGATCACCACGGCCACCCCGACTGGCACGCGGAAGGTGAACAGCTGCTTGTCCGGCATCTCCGAGGGCACCGTCTGCCCGTAGAGCCTGCGGCCCTCGCCGAGGAAGAAGTCGCAGGTGTCGACGATCTCCTGCACCTCGCCGAGCGCTTCGGCGTAGGGCTTGCCGATCTCGCGGGTCACCAGCCGGGCCAGCGATTCCTTGTTGGCCTCGACCAGTCGTCCCAGGCCCGCGATGACGCGGCCGCGCACCGGAGCGGGGACCTGCGCCCACTCCTTCTGGGCGCGATGGGCCTGCTCGGTCGCGGCCACCAGGGTCTCGGGGGTGCCCAGCGCGACCTTGGCGACCACGTCGTCGAGGTTCGCGGGGTTCTTCGAGAGGTACTCGCCTCCGCCGTCGATCACCTCCGGGGCGTCCGGACCGATCACGGAGCTCAACGTCGCCTGCACCGACATGCACCTCTTCCTGCTCGGGACCACGCTCAGATCACCGTAGAACGCCGGAGCACGCTCTGTTGAGAATCAGAAGAGTGATTTCTCGTCGTGCTGAGACCCAGCGTCGCTGGTGCTGTCTTCCGGTGGGCGAACGGATGTGCCAACGTCGGTGCGCATGGACCTCCTCAGCGACGCGGACGTGGCCGCCTCCCTCGACTACGACGCGGCGATCGCCTCGCAACGCCTGGCCTTCGAATCCCTGGGCCGGGGAGAAGCGCAACAAGCTGCGAAAACAGCGATCCGCACGGGCGAGGACACGGTCCTGTCGTACCTGAGCCGCCTGTCGCCCCGGCACGGACCGGTCGCCAAGCTCGTCTCGGTCAACCCCGGCAACGCCGATCGCGACCTGGCGTCGATCAACGCCACGGTCCTGGTGCTCGACGCGGAGACCGGCGCGCTCACCGCGACGATGTCCGGCACGACCCTCACCGAGATCCGCACCGCCGCCGGCAGCGCGGTCGCCCTCGACGCCCTGGCACCCGCCGACGCGGGCGTGCTCGCTGTGATCGGATCGGGCGTCCAGGCCCGAGCCCACGTCCGGGCCCTCTCCCGCGTCCGCGCGCTCAGCGAGGTCAGGATCCACAGCCGCGACGCGGCCCGCCGGGAGTCGACCGCCGCCGCACTCACCGCCGAGCTCGGACTCGACGTCCGCGCGGTCGCCACCGCCGCGGACGCGGTCCGCGACGCGGCGATGGTGGTCGCCTGCACCCTCAGCCCGGACCCCGTCATCGCGACCGCCGACCTCGCCCCGGGCGCGACGGTGGTCAGCGTCGGGAGCTTCGAGCCCCACCGGCGCGAGGTCGACGGCGACCTCCTGCGCACCGCCGACACGATCGTCGTCGACGACGTCGACACGGCCACCCACCACGCGGGTCCGATCATGGCGGCCCTCGAAACCGGCGACCTCGACCGCGACGGCCTGACCTCGCTCGGCGCGGTCCTCACCGCCCAGGCCGCGGGCCGAAAGTCCGCCGAAGAACTCATCTTCTACAACAGCGTCGGAATCGGAGTCCAAGACGCAGCAGCAGCCCTCGCGGTCCTCGGCCTGCTCTGATGGCCTCCGGCGTGGCACATGCGGGTGATGGTTACCCAACATCGCGCATAAAACTTCCCGGAGCTTGATCGACCGCTTCAGCTCGACGAATCATGGAGCCATGAAGCTATCCAAGGTGACAGAGTGCAAGGACGAGAACTGTCCTGCCGTGTACGTGTCCGACAGGGGGACGGCCGTGATCCAGGGGGTGCCGGTCGACGTGGGCGCGGAAGGGCTCACCCTGGGAGATGGGGAGGCCGCCGTCGAGCTTCCCCCGGATGTTGTCCTTGCCGCAGTTGGAGCCCTTCAGGAGGTCAAAAGTGTTCCTCTCGAACCTGCGTGAGCGGTTCGCGAATTGTCAAAGCTCAGCATGGCGATTCGAGGCTCAGCCGACCTACACCATGCCTGGTGAGCAGGAGGAATTGGAGCTCTGGCGTGCTGGGGAACCCATGCCTGAGGGATTCAACTCCGCTTGGCACGAGCGTGTTTCGAGCTATGTCGAGCGTGGTGTGTCCATGGGACGTGTCCGCGTGGTCCGCAGGCCGCTCACCGAGTACCTGCGGCATCAGTTCGAGTGGGCGATTCCCGGCAACATCAAGGCTGGGGAGGACATCCGGATCCTAGATCTGACTGAACTCGACCTTGATCTGCCGTCTCAGGACTTCTGGCTCTTCGACGATGAGATCGTCGTTGATCTCAACTTCAACCCTGACGGTACGATGATCAACCGGGAGCAGCTCGAAAACCCGGACCTCTCGAAGTACCGGAAGTGGCGCGATACAGCACTTGCGCACGCGGTTCCCTTCCGCGAGTTCAATGCTCGAACCTGAGAACGAGAAGCGCGATCGCAGGGATTTAGCCGATTCGCTGAAGCAGTTGCGCAAAGCGGCCGGGCTCTCTGGGGAGAGGCTGGCCGCTCGTGCTGCCATGTCCCAGTCGAAGATCAGCAGGATCGAATCTGGGCGGGTCCTTCCCAGCGTTGCCGATGTCGAACGGATCATGCAGGCGCTCGATGTCCCGGCGGACGCTCAACTTGACATCCTCACGGCCGCGCGATCGGCAAATGTTGATTACGTCTCGGCTCGTTCGGCGGCCCGGCTGGGGATCTGGCGGCGGCAGGCCGAGATCAAGGCGCTTTGCGAAGCATCCACGACGGTTCGACATTTTCTCCCGGTCATCCCGTCCGGTCTCATTCAGGCTGCGGAGTACGCGAGAAGCGTCCTCACTCCGGTCATCGAGGGTGATACCGCGCGCGACGTCGACCGCGCTGTGAAAGCTCGGATGGAAGCCCAGGAAGTCCTCGACGATGAATCGCGGACGTTTCGCTTCCTGCTGACGGAGCAGGCGGTGCGGCTGAAGCAAGCGCCCGCGTCAGTGATGGTGAAGCAGCTCCGGCACATGGCTGCCGTGTCCGAGCGGCCGAACGTGGACCTGGCAATCCTGCCGCACACAGCCCCGATCACGTCACCGCCGTTGAACATATTCGTGATCTACGACGAGCGCTTGGCCACCGTTGAAATGTTCTCCGGAACCGTCGCCTTGCGGGACTACCGCGATATCTCGTATCACCTTAACGTGTTCGACTACTTTCGGGAGCGGGCGGTTTCAGAAAATGATGCCAGGCGGCTTCTGAATTCGGTGGCCGACGAGTTTATGCGAGGTCCTGACTAGAACTGGAATTGCGGTCTCCGCTGCGTTTAATTTCGCGTCATGGTGATGTTGAGCGAGGGGCGGCCCGGTGCCGCACAGCCCCCGAGGTCGCCGGTCGGATGCGAAAAGCGGGAACGCACAACGGTTCTCGTCGACGGTCGCAGGTGGTTGGTGTGCCCGGTCGGTGGGCCGGCCTGCTTCCGGGTCGTCGCGGACATGGATCAGATCGCCGAGGACGCGGTCGACTTCCACGCGGAGAACCACTTCCTGGCGTGCGGCTGCCCGTGCTGCGGGCGGTGAGTGGTGGCCCGCATTCCGTGCCAGTGGTTGTTCCTCGGCGGGTTCACCTTCCGGTGGGGGAGGGGTGATCCGGCGATCGACGTGCTTCGAGGAGACACGGGCCCCGTTCACGGCAACGGCCGGCGAGTCGCGGTGATCCCCGTCGATCAGTCGTGGAAGGACGTCCAGGACCTGCAACAACGAGCTCGAGCCTGGTTGCGGGCGACCGCGGCGCAGCGGGCCGGGGTCCGCGGGTGAACGCGCGCGGTGTGCTTTCCTTGGCGGGCGAAGACGGTGTCGAGGAGGTCATGGGTGGGGTACGCGGCGAGGTTCGAGGCGGAGCTGGCGGAGTTGGAACTTCCCGGGCGCGTGGGCATCGCGAGCTGGGACCTCCGCGAGAACGTGCCGGTGCTGCGAGGCGCGGAGGTCGAGGTGCACTCGGCCAGCACCATCAAGGTCCTGGTGATGATCACCGCGTTGCGGGCCGTCGCCGACGGGCGGCTCGACCTGGACGCGCAGGTGGAGCTGCCCGCCGACCGGACGAAGGGGACCGGCGTCCTGTTCGAGGTCCCCAGCGTGCCCAGGGCATCGCTGCGCGACCTGATCAACCTCATGATCGTGATCAGCGACAACGCCGCCACCAACGCCGTCATCGATCAGGTGGGCTTCGCCGCGATCGCCGAGTGCACCGCCGACCTGGGCTGCACCGGCACCCGCATCGAGCGCCACATCATGGACACCGAAGCTCCCGGGGTGCTGCGGACAACGGCGCTCGACCAGGCCCGCGTCCTGACCGCTCTCGCCGAGGGCACCGCGCTGCCGCCCCAGCTGACCGCGCACGCCCTCACCGTCCTGTCGCGGCAGCAGGTCGTCGACCGAATCCCGTTGCTGCTGCCCGAGAACGCGCGCTGCTGGAACAAGACCGGCGAGATCAAGGGACTGCGTCACGACGTCGCGCTGCTGAGCACCGACGACACCCCGCAGGTCGTCCTCGCCGTGCTCGTCGACCAGCTCACCGACGCGGTGTCGAACAAGGGCTACCGAGGCGGCGACGGCGTCGAGGCCATCGCCGCCATCGGTCTGGCTGCTTGGCGGGCGATGACTCAGCCCAGCACCGGATCCCACGGCGTAAACGGCGCGTAGAGCGAGCGGATCCCGCTCATCGGCGCGTTGTGCCGGAGCTCGGAGTCGCGGTAGCGGGCCACCTGCTCGTGCCAGTTGAGGATGCCGGCCAGCCAGTCCTTGAGCTCCTCGGCGTGCTGGTTCAACGCCTCCTGCGCCTCCGGCGTGACGTCCCGCTCCTGGTACAGGGCGGGCAGTTCCACGTCGATGACGTGCCGGAACTGCTCCATCCGGGCGTTGAACAGCTCGTGCACGATCTCGAAGGCGCGGTCCTGGTCGCAGTCCAGGAAGTTCTGCACCACCAGGACGGCGTTGTGCACCTCGCCCTCGAACTCGATCTCCTTGCGGTAGGAGAAGACGTCGTTGAGCATCGTCGCGCAGTCGATCGCCGAGTTCTCCAGGTTCTGCACCGCGCGCGTCTCGTACAGCTCCGGGGGCACCACGTCGCCGTGGGAGAAGCGGGCCAGGCTGATCGTCATGTCCGAACCGAAGGTGGCGCGGCGCATCTCGACGTAATCCACCGGGTCGGGAACGTGGTTGAGGGCCTGGTTGTCCAGCTCCCACACCCAGCTGTCGATCATCACCTCCACGGCCCTGCGCAGCGACTGCCGCTCCCGGGCGTTCATCGGAGCCGTGGTGCGCCGCCACAGGTCGGCCAGACCGCGCTCCATCATGTTCACCGGCACGATCCCCGGCACACCCGTGTCGGTCATGACCTGCTTCAACCGCTCGTTCTGCGCCTTCGCGCCGGCCACGTCGCGGACGTGCCCGTAGCGCTGCGGGTAGAGGTCGTCGCCGTAGGTCCCCCACACCAGCCAGTGGGAGGCCAGGTCCAGCTCCTCCAGCGAGGCGTCCGGATCCAGCCCGGCGGCGCACAGCGGCAGGTCGTTGAACCGGACCGCCGCCTCGTCCCACACCGGCGGGGCGTCGGCGAACATCCCCATCTCCCGCGACCAGTCCACCGCGTGCTCGCGGGAGACGTCCAGGTGCGGGCACAAGCGCAGCTCGAACGGCACCTCCAGCTCGGGCCGCTGAATCGGGCCGACCGGCTGGAACGGCACCCTCGTGAAGCTCCGAAGGCGTTGCGGCGCGGTCGAGATCAGCGACTTGGCGATGTAGGCGCCCGCAGTTCCCAGACCCGTGGGTCCACCCAGGACCGACGAGCTGCCACCGCCCTCGGGATACCGCCCGGAGGCCATGTGCCACTCGTGCCCGCCGGACTGCCAGTCCTGAAGCCCCTTGGCGTAGCCCAGCACCGCCATCCGGCCGGCCGGGTCCACCCCGCGCTCGTCGAGCAGCTTCGGCACCTCCGTCAGCGCGGTGTGCTCGAACTGGTGCATCCGCGAGGTCAGCAGGTCGTTGACGGTCTCGGCGGCCTCCTGGGAATCGCAGCCCAGGAACCGCTCGAAGACCAGCACGCCGTTGCTCAGCTCGCCCTCGTCGGTGACCTCGCGCTCGTAGGAGAACAGGTCGTTGCGCAGGTGCACCGCGTCGGAGAACGTGTCCCGCAGGACCTTCAGTGGGCGGGTCGCGGCGAGCTCGGCCGGCACCTCCATCCCCACGGCGTGCTCGACCAGGTTCGCCGACCACGGAGCGCCGCCGACCTTGCGGCGCATCTCGATGTACTCGATGGGGTTGGACAGCCGGTTTTCGCTGATGTTGTGCAGCTCCCACAGGGATTCGTCGAGCAGGGCCTTCGTGCTGTCGGCGAACCGGCGTCTCCAGTCGGCGCTCATCGACGGCACGGTGCGGCGCCACAGGTCCGCCAGGCCGGCCTCCACCGGGTTGGTCGCCTGCTCGGTGATCGGCCCCTCCACCGGCATGAAAGCCCGCAGCCGGTCGAGGTGTTCGCGGGCGGCCGTCAGGTCCGGGTCGCGCTTGTAGAGCTCGACGAAGTGGTCGTCGAAGTAGAACACCCACACGTACCAGTCGGTGACCAGGTCGAGCTCGTCGCCGTCGCAGTCGGGGTGGGTGTAGGCGCACAGCAGCGCGTAGTCGTCGCGGTCCAGGTCCGCCTCGGACCAGATCTCCTTGCCCTGCTGCGGGACGTCGATCATCTCCATGTTGCGGGCCCACGCCTTGCTGTGCTCGCGGGCGCGCTGCAGGTTCGGGTTCAACCGGGCGGGGTAGGACAGGTAGAACTCGGGCAGTCGGAACGACATGGGTCAGCGGCCTCCCAGAGGTGTGCACCGTCGCCAGCTGACGGAACCAGTCACCTGGGCCCTCGCCAATGCCTCGTCGGAGTTGGCACACGATCGGGCAACGACATCGCCCGCCCGGCCCAGCGCCGAGATCACCGCTGGTGCACGAACTCCCCGTCGACCACCGTCAGATCCACCCCGCACCCGGCGATCTCCTCCGGCGGCAGCGCGAACGGGTCGGCGTCCAGCACCACCAGATCGGCCGCCTTGCCGACCTCGACGGAACCGGTGTGCTGCTCGACGTGGTTCACCCACGCGCTGCCGACCGTGTAGGCCGCGAGGGCGTCGACGAGCTCCAGCGCCTCGTCCGGTCCCAGCGGCTCGTCCGAACCGGGTTCGCGGCGGTTGACCGCCACGTGAACGCCCAGCATCGGATCGGCCTCCGACACCGGCCAGTCGCTGCCGGCCGCCAGCACCGCCCCCGCCGCGCGCAGCGAGCGGAACGGGTACTGCCAGGACGCCCGGGTGTGCCCGAGCTTGGGCACCGTCAGCTCGGTCATCGCCGCGTCGTTGACCGCCCAGCGGGGCTGGATCGTCGCCGCCACCCCGAGCTCCCGGAACCGCGCGATGTCACCTGGATGCACCACCTGCACGTGGGCGATCTGGTGGCGGAGCTCGGGTCCGCTCCCGGCAACGGCGTCCAGGGCGTCGCGCACCGCGCGGTCGCCGACGGCGTGGAAGTGCAGCTGGAAGCCCTCCGCGGTCAGCCGCGGCACCGCCTCCGCCAGCTCCTCCGGGGACACGAAGGATAACCCCCGACCGTCGGGACCCAGGTAGGGCAGCCGCAACGCGGCGGTGGCGTTCTCGCACACGCCGTCCTGCATGATCTTGACCGTCTCGGCGCGGAACCGCCGCCCTCGCGCCCGCTTGCGGCGTTCCAGCAGGTCCGGGATCTGCTCGACGCCGCGATCGCGGTCCCACCACAGCGCTCCGCGGACCTTGCCGGTCAGCAGCCCGCGCTCGTCGGCGAGCAGGTAGGTCGACAGCAGGTCGTCGTAACCGAGGTAGCGGCCGACGATGGCGTCGTGCCAGGACGTCACGCCGCGCGCGTGCAGGTGGCGCTGCCCGGCTGCCAGGGCGTCGAGGTACTGCTCGGAACCGGCCGCCGGGAGCACGTGCTCCATCAGGCGGGTGGCCCCCTCGTGCAGGGTCCCGTCGGGCCGCCCGGCCGGATCGCGCTCGATGCGTCCGTCCGGCGGATCGGGAGTGTGCCGGTCGATGCCCGCCAGGCGCAGCGCCACCGAGTTGACCCACGCCCCGTGGTGGTCGCGGTTGACCAGGTAGGCGGGCCGGTCGCCGGTCACCGAATCGAGCGCTCGTCGGGTCGGCGTCCCGCCCGGGAACTGGGCCATGTCCCAGCCGCCGCCGAGCAGCCACGGCGAGTCCGGGAACTCGGTGAGGTGCTCGGAGATCAACCGCAGGCAGTCTCCGGCGTCTGTGGCCTGCGAGAGGTCGCAGCGCAACCGCAGCATGCCGCCGAACACCGGGTGCACGTGGGCGTCGTGGAACCCGGGCAGCAGCAGGCGCCCGCGCAGCTCCACCACCTCGGTGCGGGGGCGGACCCGCTCGCGCACGGCCTCGCCGCCGACGGCCGCGATCCGGCCGTCGCGCACCAGCACGGCGTCGGTGAACGAGCGCGCGGCATCCATGGTGGCCACCGGGCCGCCCACGAACGCCACCTCATCCGCCATGAGCTGATTGTCGCAGGCGGCGGGCGCCCCGTTACCGAGCAGTTCTGGCCACATCGACCGGTCTGAAGGGACGAAGAGGCGGGACGGCCGAAACCGTCCCGCCTCCGGGGAGTGCGCCTCTAGCGGCGTTCGCCCGTGATCACCGACACCGCCAGCTCTCGCTGGGGCTCGGTGACCTCGGGGAGCTGGAAGCCCAGCGCCCTGATGTGGTTGAGCAGGTCGGGCTCCGGGGCCACCCCGTGCTGGCGCAGGTAGTAGGCCACCGCACCCGGCCAGATCCAGCTGCCGTCGGTGTGGAAGGTCATCGGGACCGATGCCGTGCGCTGCGCGTCGAGGCGATCGTTGTCGTAGCTGCGCGCGGCCAGCACGACCGGTGCCTTCTCCAGGTAGTCGGCCACCCGTTCAGCCTCCGCGCGGCCGATCTCGGCACGCTCGGTGATCGGGTTGCCGCGGTCGTCGAAGACCTCGGCGGTGCGCAGCGACGGCCTCGACTGCTCCGGCTGCGCGGTGCCGGCGGCCAGCCACTGCGGCGTCGACTCCGCCGGCCGGGGGTGCCTGCGCAGCTCTTCGGCGTAGGCCGAAGGCGGGGGAGGGGTCTGCCAGTCCGGTTCGTTGTCGCCGTTGAAGTCGACGGCGTAGCTCCCGGGGCGCTGCAGCCGGTAGACCGCGCTGACCCAGGTGCCCCGGTCGGGCTGGTGCATGCCGCACCGCAGCCGTCCGAACAGGTCGGAGACCTCCGGAGGCGCGGCGAGCGGGATCGCGCTGCCGTTGGGCGCGATCAGCCGGCACACCGTCTCGACGTGATCGCCGAGCGCGCGGTACTCCGTGGTGGACTCCTGCCAGCCGGGGGGCAGCGCGCGCACGATCACCCGGCCGATCTCCTGGATCAGCTGCTGCTGCGTGGCCTCGTCCAGCGATCCCGGCGGGTCAGGTTGACTCATGACTCCCATCCTTCCAGTCGTGCAGCGTGGTCGATGCACGCCGTTCCCCCTGCTCCCAGCCCGCCGATTTTTCTGGAATGACGGTTTTCGAAAGCGGCGGTGAAGGCATCACGAGGCCTTCGCGCAGAAGCTTAGAACCAACGCGCCCCCGGCGGGGCCGGGTGAGTTGATCTCGTTACGCACCAACCGGATAGGGCCGTTTTACTTGCCGTCATGCACCCGTTCCGACGCCGTAACGGTTGTCCGAACCGACGATTGTTGACAATCTCACTTCCCCGGCCTTAGCTTCGAGCCATTCCGGCCAACGCGGGAGGTGCTCATGCGAACCGAGATCAATCGACTCCCGCGTCCGGCCGGGTCCGTGGACCTTCTTCCCACAATCGGACTCTTCGAGTTAGCACACATCTGATCGGGCTATTCCGACAACCAGGGCGGTAATCCCGCCCTATGTCGGCATAGCCCGATCGAGTTACCCCGCCTCGTATGCGCTCTGAAAGGAGGTATTCGCCCATGGGACTCGTCGGCGGCGAACCGCTCATGAAGGTGACTTGGACGGATCCGGTGACGGGAAGCAATGGCTTCCTGGTCGTGCACACCCTGGTGTCGGGTCTGGCCACCGGTGGGACGCGGATGCGTGCCGGTTGCACGATGGAAGAAGTCGAGCACCTGGCGCGCGGCATGGCCCGCAAGACCGCGGTGTTCGAGCTGCCCGTGGGCGGAGCCAAGGGCGGCATCGACTGCGACCCGAAGGACCCGCAGGCCAAGGGAGTGCTCCGGCGCTACCTCCAGGCGATGCGCCCGTGGCTGGACGCGCACTGGGTGACCGCCGAGGACCTGGGCGTGCCCCAGCACCTGATCGACGAGGCCTTCGAAGAGCTCGGAATGCACCAGTCCTACCACGCGGCGATCCGCCGGGCGCCGGACGCGGAGCGCACGCTGCGCCGGGTCCGGGCCGGGCTCAACGCGCCGGTGCCGGGTGGCCTGCTGCTCGGTGACGTGGTCGGCGGCTACGGCGTCGCCCAGTGCTGCCTGGGCGTGGTGCACGCCCGCGACTGGGACGCGCACGAGACCACCGTCGCGGTGCAGGGCGTGGGGACCATGGGCGGCGGCGCCGCCTTCTACCTGCACGAAGCAGGCCTGAAGGTGGTGGCCCTCGCCGATGCGGCCGGAACCCTCTACCACCCGGACGGCCTGGACGTCCCGGCTCTGCTGGAGACCCGCGACCGCTTCGGCGAGATCGACCGCGACCAGGTTCCGGCCGACGTCCAGCGGCTGCCGCGCGACGCGGTGCTCTCGCAGGAGGTCGACGTGCTGATCCCGGCCGCGGTCTCCTTCGCCATCGGCACCGACCAGGTGCCGGACGTGGCGGCGCGGGTGATCGTCGAGGCGGCCAACAACCCGGTCACCCCCGAGGCCGAGGAGCTGCTGGCGACTCGCGGCATCCCGGTGATCCCGGACTTCGTGGCCAACGCCGGCGCCGCGGCGTGGGCGTGGTGGCTGCTGCTGGGCAGGGTGGACGCCGACCCGGTGCTGTCCTTCCAGGTGCTGCGCGAGGAGATGCTGGCCAAGATCCCGCTGCTGCTCGCGGCGTGGGACACCGAGGGGCACACCCCGCGCGACGCGGCGCTGATGCTGGCCGAGCGGCGGAACGAGCAGAACCGTGTCGCCGAGGAGAGCGGGCAGGCGCTGCTGAGCATCCCGTGACGGCGCGTCGTGGTCCCCGGGTCGAGACCGGCCCGGGGACCACGACGTCCGGCGGTTGAAAAGCGCTGCGGCGGACCGGATACGGTCTCATGCTGACTCGCTGCGATCAACGTGTGACAACCCGCAACCGTGGTGCTAGCGTGACTCGTGGTTGCGGTTTTGGTCCTTGCAGTACTGGAAAGAGTGCCTGCCAGAACGCAGGCGCTTTTTTTGTGCCGTGGTCGCTCCGCGGGCTGCCGGTGATCAGCTCTGGCAACCAGGGGTCGGCGCAGTGTTGACCCTGGTCAGCAGAAACGGGAGAACAAGGAATGGCAAGCGGTACGGTCAAGTGGTTCAACGCCGAGAAGGGCTACGGGTTCATCACCCCCGACGGCGGTGGCGCTGACGTCTTCGCCCACTACTCCGCCATCGATGCCACGGGTTTCCGCACGCTGGAGGAGAACCAGCGCGTGGAGTTCGAGATCGCCCAGGGCCCGAAGGGTCCGCAGGCGGCCGGCATCCGCACGGTGTGACACTTCCTCCGTCTGGACGGGTGGCGGGTCGTGACCGCCGACCCGCCGCTCGTCGCAGATGATCTTCCTCTCGCCGATCACCGGCGAGTTTCACCCGATGGGGCAAGGGGTTCCGGGGTAACCTCAGGGCTCGCTGACGTTTGACCAGATGCGAGGTTCCGGGGAATGCCCCTGCGTGTGGTTGTCGCCGGTGCGACAGGTGTGGTCGGGAGGGCGCTGCTGCCGCTGCTGCGGGAGCGCGGTCAC
Source organism: Saccharopolyspora terrae (assembly GCF_004348435.1). Classification (NCBI taxonomy): domain Bacteria; kingdom Bacillati; phylum Actinomycetota; class Actinomycetes; order Pseudonocardiales; family Pseudonocardiaceae; genus Saccharopolyspora; species Saccharopolyspora terrae. Next base: position 27,179 of record NZ_SMKS01000011.1, read on the forward strand.
CACGTGACGGCGCTGGCGCGCAAAGCCGACCGGTTGGAAGAGCTGTCCGTCGACGAGATCGCGGCGGTCGATCTCCTGGAGCCCGATGCGCTGCGCATACACCTGCGCCGCGCCGCTCCCGACGTCGTGATCGACCAGAGCTCCGCCTTCGGCGCCGCCGACCCGCAGGAAGCCCTGCAGCGCACGGCGAAACTCCGCGAGCGAGGCACCAAGAACCTGATGGACGCCGCCGTGGCCGCGGGCGCGCGCCGGTTCATCGCCCAGGGCATGACGGCCGCCTACCGCCCGCACGGCCACGACGTCCTCGAGGAGGACTCCCCGCTGTGGGTGCACGTCCCGGGCCGCTGGGGCGACCTGGTGCGGGCACTGGCCTCCGTGGAGGAGGACCTGTTCAGCCGCCCGGGCATCGAGGGCGTGTCGCTGCGCTACGGCTCGCTGTACGGGCCGGACACCCACTACGCACCCGGCGGTGACGTGCACGCCCGCGTGGTCGGCAGCGAGCTGCCGCTGGTCGGCGACGGGGTCGGGCTCACCTCCTTCACCCACGTGGACGATGCCGCCGGGGTGATCCTGGAGCTGCTCGAAGGCGGCGATCCGGGCGCCTACAACGTCGTCGACAACGAGCCGGCCGAGTCCAGCGAATGGCTGCCCGCCTACGCCAGGATGGCCGGTGCACCCGCCCCGGTCGCGCTGACCATGGAACAGGCGAAGTCCCAGCTGGACTGGCTGACCGTGCACCAGCTCACCGAGCAGCGCGGGGCGAGCAACTTCCGGCTCCGCGAGACCCTGGGCTGGAAGCCCTCCTGGCCGAGCTGGCGGGAGGGCTTCGCCTCCCTCTTCGGCCTCTGGCCCGCCTGAGCGGGTGACGGCGGTGGTGGTCCGAACTGTCCGGGCGAACCGGACGTCGTCACGGACGGTTCGGAGCACAACCACCACCGGCCGAGGGCGGGTCACCCGAAGACGGCGTCGTGGAGCAGTTCGACCGGGTGCTTGGCCTGACGGCCGGTTCCGTGGGCGACCTGCTGGCGGCAGGAGACCCCGGTGGCGGCCACCGCCGCGTCGGCCGAACCCTCGATCGCGGGGAAGAGCCGCTGCCCGCCGATGCGCATCGACAGCTCGTAGTGCTCGGTCTCGAAGCCGAACGACCCTGCCATGCCGCAGCATCCCGCGTCGAGCACGTCGACCTCGGAGAGGTGCCCCAGCAGGCGGGCCGACGAGGTCGTGCCCAGCACCGCCTTCTGGTGGCAATGACCGTGGAACAGGACCTTCTCCGGACCCCGTGACGGCGTGAGGGTGCCGTCGTCCAAGGCCTCCAGGAGCAGGTCCTCGACGAGGCTCGCGCTGCCGGCCACCCGCGAGTCACCCAGCAGCTTGGGGTGCTCGTCGCACAGCGTCGACACGCACGACGGCTCGCACCCCACGATCCGCACGCCCCGCCCGGCCTCCGGCGCGAGCTTGGCGACCAGCTTCCCGGCGACCTTCTTCGCCTGGAGGAGAAGGCCTTTGGAGATCTGCGGGCGCGCGCAGCACACCTGCGACTCGACCCGCACCCGCCATCCCGCGTGTTCCAGGAGGCGGATCGCCGCCTGCCCGATGGCCGGCTCGGTGTGGCTGGTGAACGAGTCGGCCAGGAACACCACGTCACCCCGCTCGCCCGGGGTGACTCCCGGAGCGGTCGGGGTGGCGGGACGGGACCGGTTCCAGCGCAACAGGTCGTCCCGGCGGAAACCGGGCAGCGGGCGCCTGCTGTCGATCCCGGTGATCTTCTGCATCAGGGCCCGCACGGGCTTCGGCCGGGCGAGCGCGTTGGTCAGCGGCGCGGCCATCGCGCCCAGCCGGTAGAGCCGCCGGGTGGCGCCGAAGATCCGCGTCCGCAGGTCGGTCCCGTGCTGCGCGTGGTGGTGGGCCAGGGCTTCGCTCTTGAGCGTGGCCATGTCCACCGACATCGGGCATTCGTGCTGGCACGCCTTGCACTCCAGGCACAGGTCGAGCACCTCGTTGAGCCGGTCGCCGCCCAGCGCCGCCTTCGGGTCGGGCTCGGAGAGCGCGAGCACCAGGGCGTTCGCCCGGCCTCGCGTGGAGTGCTCCTCATCGCGGGTGGCCATAAACGACGGGCACATCACCCCGCCCGAGGTGTCGGGCTTGCGGCAGGCGCCGATGCGCTGGCAGCGCTCGGCCTCCCCGCGCATCCCGCCGTACCGGGTGAAGTCGAAGTGCGTGTCCAGCGGCGCTGCCACCGGGATCGTCGGCTCGCGCAGGTTCTCGGTCATCGGCGGAGCGTCGACGATCTTGCCGGGGTTCATGATGCCGTCCGGGTCGAATAGCGCCTTGACCTCGCGCATCGCCTCGTAGACGGTGTCGCCGAAGATCTTCCGGTTGAACTCGCTGCGCGCGTACCCGTCGCCGTGCTCGCTGGAGTTCACCCCGCCGTAGGACAGCGCGAGATCGCAGACCTCCTCGGCGACCTTGCGCATGGTGGCGACCTGGTCGGGGCGCGTGAGGTCCATGAACGGGCGCACGTGCAGGCAGCCGGCCGAGGCGTGCCCGTAGAACCCGGCGCGCAGCCCGTGGTCGTCGAGGATCTCGGCGAACCGGGTCGTGTACTCGGCCAGGTGCTCCGGTGGCACGGCGGTGTCCTCGACGAACGCCACCGATCGCTCGGTGGCGTCGCCCGCGGCCATCAGAAGCCCGAGGCCGGACTTGCGCAGGGCGCGCAGCGGCGCGAGCTCGGCGCCGGTGGCTGCCAGCCGGGTCGCGTAGCCGTGCCCTTCGGCCTGCCACGCGGCCACGAGTCCTTCGGCCGCGGCACGGGCTTCCTCGACGGTGTCGCCGTAGAACTCGGCGAACATCAGCGCGCGCGGATCTCCTTCCAGCGCGCGGAAGAGGTGCTCGTGCTCCGGTGACCGGCGGGCGAGGTCGAGGATGAAGTTGTCCACCATCTCGATCCCGGCGGCGCCGGTGCGCATCGCCGCGTCGGTGCCCGCGATGCACGCGGCGGTGGAGTCGAAGTGCCCGACGACCATCACGGTCGCCTTCGGCTTCGGGGTGAGCCGCACCAGCGCTTCGGTGACGGTGACCAGCGTTCCCTCGGCGCCGACGACGAACTTCGCCAGGTCGAACGGCCCGTCGGCCAGCCGGTCGAGCCGGTAGCCGCCGGCCCGCCGCCAGAACTGCTGGGTCTGGTCGGCCAGCCCCGGACGCGCGGAGTCGACGATCTCCGGCAGCCGCCGGTGGATCCGTCCCTCCAAGGTGTCCGAAGTGGACTTCGCCGCGAGCTCGGCGGCTGACAGCTCGCCCAGCGACACCGGGGTGCCGTCGGAGAGCACGACTTCCAGGCCTTCGACGTGGTCGATGGTCATGCCGTAGCGGGCCGAGCGGGAACCGCAGGAGTTGTTGCCGATCATGCCGCCGAGCGTGGCGCGGTTGCTGGTGGAGGTGTCCGGGGCGAAGAACAGCCCGTGCGCTCCGGCGGCGAGGTTGAGCTCGTCCTGCACCACTCCGGGCTGCACCCGCGCGAGCCCGCGTTCCGGGTCGAGCTCCAGGATCCGGTTCATGTGCTTGGAGAAGTCCAGCACCACCGCCTCGCCGACGGTCTGCCCGCAGTGGCTGGTCCCCGCACCGCGCGGCAGCACGGCGACACCGGCCTGGCGGCAGAGCCGGACGGTGGTCGCGACGTCCTCGGCGTGGCGCGGGAAGACCACGCCGAGTGGCCGGACCCGGTACATGCTGGCGTCGGTGGAGTAGAGGTGGCGGGTGTAGTCGTCGAAGCGGACGTTGCCGTCCAGGCTCCGGGCGAGTTCGGTGGCGATCCCTGCGGTGGCGACGTTGCGCACTGGGTTTCCTTCCAGCGTTTTCCGGCCGATTTCGCGGCCGTGACCAGCTAGAACCGTTGTCAAGGGGGAAGTGAGCCACTTGACATGATCGGCTTGCTGTCTACAGAATTCAACCCACCGAGACTTGGTTTTCACATTCCGGAAGAGCGTCCTCACCGTGGAGGAACGAATGTCCGTTGCCAGCAGTCGTCACTTCCTGCAGATCCCCGGTCCGACCAACGTTCCCGACCGGGTGCTGCACGCGATCGCCAAGCCCACCATCGACCACCGGGGCCCCGACTTCGCCGACCTCGCCCTGGAGGTCTTCGACAAACTCCGCGCCGTGGCACGCACTTCCGCCGACGTCGTGGTCTACCCGTCCTCGGGAACCGGGGCGTGGGAGGCCGCACTGGTCAACACGCTCTCGCCCGGCGACGCCGTCCTGATGTGCGAGACTGGGCACTTCTCCGACCAGTGGTCCGAACTGGCCGCCACGCTCGGCCTGCGGCCCGAGACGATCCCGGGGGACTGGCGCAGCGGCGCCGACCCGGGCGTCATCGAGCAGCGGCTGCGAGCCGACTCCGAGCACCGGATCAAGGCCGTGGCCGTGGTGCACAACGAGACCTCCACCGGCGTGGTCAGCGACATCAAAGCGGTGCGCGCGGCCCTCGACGCGGCCGACCACCCGGCGCTCCTGCTGGTCGACACGATCTCCTCGCTGGGATCGGTCGACTACCGGCACGACGAGTGGGGCGTGGACGTCACGATCAGCTGCTCGCAGAAGGGCCTGATGCTGCCGCCGGGCATCGGCCTCAACGTCATCAGCGCGAAGGCGCTGCTGGCCGCGCAGTCGGCGAAGCTCACCAAGTCCTACTGGGACTGGCAGCCGCTGCTCGACTTCGGCAAGCAGGGCTACTTCCGCTACACCCCGCCCACCAACCTGCTCTTCGGCCTGCGCGAAGCCCTGTCGATGCTGCTCGAAGAAGGGCTCGACGAGGTCTACGCGCGCCACGACCGGCACGCCGCGGCCACCCGCGCGGCCGTGCGCGCCTGGGGCCTGGAAGTCCTCTGCCGCGATCCCGAGACGACGCCCGGAACGGACTACAGCAGCGCGCTGACCGCCGTGCTGATGCCGCCGGACCACGACGCCGACCACCTGCGCGAGGTCATCCTGGAGCACTTCGACACCTCGCTCGGCGCGGGACTGTCCAAAGTGGCCAAGAAGGTCTTCCGCATCGGGCACCTCGGCGCCTTCAACGACGCCACCCTGCTCGGAACCCTCGGCGTCGTCGAAGCCGGGCTCACCCTGGCCGGAGTGCCGCACCAGCCGGGCGGCGTCACCGCCGCGATCGCCGAGCTGACCGGCAGATCGGGGGACTGAGCATGTCGCCCGAACTGATCTCGATCCTGGCGCTGGTGGCCATCTTCGTCATCACCGGCGTGTTCTCGGTCAACATGGGCGCGCTCGCCTTCGCCGCCGCGTTCCTCGTCGGCACCCTCGCCGGCGGGATGAGCTCCGACGACATCCTCGCCGGATTCCCCGGCGAGATCTTCATGGTGCTCGTCGGCGTCACGTACCTGTTCGCCATCGCCCGCGCCAACGGCACCATCGACTGGCTGGTCTACCGGTCGGTGCAGTTGGTGCGCGGGAGGCTGGCGCTGGTGCCGTGGGTGATGCTCGCGGTCTCGGCGCTGCTGACCGCCATCGGCGCGGTGCCGCCCGCGGCGGTCGCGATCATCGCCCCGGTCGCGATGGGGCTCGCCGCCAAGCACGGCATCAGCCCGCTGCTGATGTCGGTGATGGTCGTGCACGGCACGATGGTCGGAGGGTTCTCGCCGATCTCGGTGTTCGGCGTCATCGTCAACGGCGTCGTCGACGACAGCGGGCTGCAGGGCAGTCCGCTGTTCCTGTTCTTCGCCAGCTTCGTGCTCAACCTCGTCTTCGCCGCGGTCGCCTTCGTGCTGCTCGGCGGCCGGAAGACCGCCGAAGTCCCGGTGACGGCCGATGCACCCGGCGCGGCGCGCGACGAGACGTTGCTGGCGCGGGTCGAGATGAGCTGGGACAAGGCGCTGACCCTGCTGGGCATCGTGACCATGGTCGTGCTGACCCTGTTCCTGGAGCTGGACATCGGGCTGGTGGCGATCACCGTCGCGGTCGTGCTCGGTGTCATCTCGCCGCAGGCGCACCGGGACGCGGTCAAGAACGTCACCTGGCCCACCGTGCTGCTGATCTGCGGTGTGCTCACCTACGTCAGCGTGCTGCAGGAGCTGGGCACCGTCGACTACGTCAGCCAGGCGGTCAGCGGCATCGGCGTCCCGCTGCTGTCGGCGTTCCTGCTGTGCCTCATCGGTGCGGTCGTGTCGGCCTTCGCCTCCTCCACGGGCCTGCTCGGCGCGCTGATCCCGCTGGCGGTGCCGCTCATGGCCGCGGGCGAGGTCGGGATCGCGGGCATGGTCGCCGGACTGGCGATCGCCTCCACGGTGGTCGACATCAGCCCGTTCTCCACCAGCGGCGCCATCATGCTCGCCAACTCCCGCGAGCCCGAGCGCGACTCGGTGTTCAAGGGCCTGGCCCTCTACGGCGGAGCCATGGTCGTCATCGCCCCGATCATCGTCTGGCTCACCATGATCGCCCCAGGCATCAACTGACCCGAGAACCAAACCCCACCAGTGAAACCCGAGAACCCCGGAGCCCGATTTCAGTGGAACTCGGGAACCGGATCTCAGCGGAACTCGGGGACCGGGTCTCAGTGGGACTCGGGAACCCGATTTCAGTGGAACTCCGGGATTTCAGTGGAAATCAGGGACCTGAGTTCCACTGAAATCCGGTCCGGAGGGTGTGGGAGGAGGGAGCGGGGAGAGCGGAGAAAATCACTCGGGGTGGGATCGGGGTGTTCGGCGGACTAGGTTCGCGGTGGTAGGACCTGTGTTCGAAGCCTGGGAGAGACGAGGCGATGATCTCCACCGACGCGCTGCGGGAGCTGCTGCCCGAGGGCCGTGTGTTCGACGATCCGGACGTGCTGGCCGCGCACAGCCGCGACCGGGCCACGTTCTGCCCGGCCGGAACCCCGGCCGCGCTCGTGCGGGCCTACGACACCGATGACGTGGCGGCGGTTCTGAAGTGGGCCCACGAGAACCGGGTCCCGGTGGTCCCGCAGGGCGCGCGCTCCGGCCTGTCGGGTGCGGCCAACGCCCTGGACGGCTGCGTGCTGCTGTCGCTGGAGAAGATGGACGCCATCCTCGACATCGACCCCGACGAGCAGCTGGCCGTGGTGCAGCCCGGAGTCGTCAACGGCGTGCTGGCCGCCGCCGTCGCCGAGAAGGGCCTGTTCTACCCGCCGGACCCGGGTTCGCGCAGCATCTCCACCATCGGCGGCAACGTCTCCACCAACGCGGGCGGCATGTGCTGCGTGAAGTACGGCGTGACCGGTGACTTCGTGCGCGGCCTGGAGGTCGTGCTGGCCGACGGCAGGGTGATGCGGACCGGTCGCCGCACCGCCAAGGGCGTCGCCGGGTACGACCTGACCCGCCTGATGGTCGGCGCCGAGGGAACGCTCGGCGTGGTCACCGAGGTGACCGTCGCGCTGCGCCCCGCCAGCGCTCAGCCGCTGACCGCCGTCGCGTTCTTCCCCGAGGTCGCCGGCTCGGCCCGCACCGTCTCCGGCTACCTCGCCGAGGGCTACCAGCCGTCGGTGCTGGAGTTCATGGACGCCTCCTCGGTCAAGGCCGTCCAGCAGATCGCCGACCTGGGATTTCCCGAGGGCATGGCCGCGATGCTGCTGGTGCAGTCCGACCGCGGAGCCGACGCCCCGGCCGATCTCGCGGCCTTCGAGCGGGTGGCGCGCGCGATGGGCGCGGCGGAGGTCGTGGTCTCCGACAGCGCCGCCGAGGGCGAGATGCTGATGCAGGCCCGCCGCCTGGTCGGCGACGCGCACGAGAAGCTCGGCAAGGCGCTGCTCATCGACGACGTCTGCGTGCCCCGCCGTCACCTCGTCGACCTGGTGGAGGGCTTGCAGCGCATCGCCGAGGAGCACCGCGTGCAGGTGCTGTGCTCCGGCCACGCCGGTGACGGCAACATGCACCCGGTGGTCGCCTTCGACGACGGCGACGCCGACGAGACCGCACGCGCCCAGAAGGCCTTCGACGCGATCATGCAGCTCGGCCTGGACCTGGGCGGCACCATCACCGGCGAGCACGGCATCGGTCAGCTCAAGCGCGAGTGGCTGGGCCACGAGCTCGACGAGGCCGGTCTGTGGGCCTCGCGCGCGATCAAGGCCGCGCTGGACCCCCACAACGTACTCAACCCCACGCGGGTCCTGCCGTGACGACGGACGCCGGGCCCCTGACCAGCGGGGACCCGGCGTCGTAGGAGCGGTCAGCGGTCGTAGTCCTCCTCGACCGGAACCTCTCGGGACTGCTCGGAGAAATCGGCCGGATCGGCGTCCAGCGGCACTTCCGCCGGCACGGCCTCGTCCTCACCGGGCAGGTCCTCGGCACGGCGCGACTGCTCGACGGCGTCGGCCTCGGGCGTCTCGGGATTCATCGAACCTCCAAGATGATGGGCTCGGGCACCCTCGACCGTAGCGCCGATCCGGCCCTGCTGTCGGTCAGTCCTCGGCCGGCTGACCGCTGCGCTGACCGAGGTGCGCGTGCCTGCGGCCGTATCCGAAGTAGATCAGCAGGCCCAGCGCCAGCCACACTGCGAACCGCAGCCAGGTCACCACGTCCAGGTTCGACATCAGGTACAGGCACGCCAGGGCGGTGATGACCGGCAGCACCGGCGACAGCGGCATCCGGAACGGGCGGTGCAGGTCGGGTTTGGTGCGCCGCAGCACCGGCACCGCCAGCGCCACGATCAGGAACCCGGACAGCGCGCCGATGCTGACCATGTCCGACAGCTCCGAGATCGGGATGAACCCGGCCAGCAGCATGATCACCACCGCACCGCCGATGGTCATCCGGTGCGGGGTGCCCCACTTCGGGTGCACCTGCGACAGCTTCGGCGGCAGCAGGCCGTCGCGGCTCATGGCGAACCCGATGCGGCCGATGGTCACCAGCTCCACCATCATCACCGAGGTCAGGCCGGTCACCGCGCCCAGCGAGATCAGCGCGGCCACCCACGGCTGGCCGACCGACTGGAACGCCGCCGACAGCGGGGCGCCCTCGTCGATCTGCTGGTAGTCGACCATCGCGGCCAGCACGAACGCCACCAGCACGTACAGCAGGGTGCAGACGATGAGGCTGCCCAGCAGTCCCACCGGCAGGTCGCGCCGGGGGCGCTTGGTCTCCTCGCCGAGGTTGGCCAGCGCCTCGAAGCCGGTGTAGGCGAAGAACACGATGGCCGCCGCGGTGAGCACGCCGCCGAAGCCGTAGACCGACTGCTCCATGCCCAGCAGCGCCGACACCAGCGGCTGCTCCAGGACGCTCGCCCCGCTCTCGGCGGGTTGCGCCGGCGGGACGAAGGGGTCCAGGTTGGCGCCGTTGACGAAGAACAGGCCGGCGACGATGACCAGCACGCACACCGCGACCTTGACCACGACCAGCGCGTTGGTCAGCCACGAGGACTCGCGGATGCCGATGACCGCCACCGCGGTCAGCACCGCGATGATCAGCATCGCGCCCACGTTGATGGTGGCGTCCTCGCCGAACCACGCTTGCGGAAGGCCCAGCAGGTTGGCGATGTAGCCCGACCAGCTCCGCGACACCACCGCCGCGCCGAGGGCGAACTCCAGCAGCAGGTCCCACCCGATGATCCAGGCGAACAGCTCGCCCAGCGTCGCGTAGGCGTAGGTGTAGGCGCTGCCCGCCGTGGGCACCGACGAGGCCAGCTCGGCGTAGGCGAGGGCCGCCAGCGCCGCCACGATGCCGCCGATGATGAACGACAGCACGACGGCGGGGCCGGCGTGGTCCTTGGCCTCGATCCCGGCGAGGGTGAACACGCCGGTGCCGATGATGATTCCGATGCCGAACCCGACGAGTTCCTTACCGGTGAGCCGGCGGACCAGGCCGCTGCGCTCGCCCCGGGTGAGGATGTCCTCGACGGGCATCGTTCGCAGAAATTTCACGGAGCCGAACGTTAGAAGACGCCACCCGTGATGGCTCACCCCAACTCGCGGAGTGTGACACTACTGGTACTGAACGTGACGCTCGGTGCACGGCGGGAGCCCGCGAGTGATCCTCGCAGACTCCCCGAACCGTGCGAAGCGGACTGATCAGGCGGGTGTGGAGGCGGTGTCGCGGTCCCACTCGCGGTGCTTGCCCAGGGCGGCGGCGAACTGCTCGACGAACTGGTCCGGCAGCGCACCGCCGGTGTTCGCGGCCAGCACGACGCCCGGGTCGGCGCCCTCGCCGTCGGTGCTGATGCCCGCTCGCCGCAGCACCTCCAGTCCCTCGTCGCTGGCGGCGACGGGTTTGTGGTGCTTGTAGGCCTCGGCGACGAAGTGCACGGCGTGCCCGTCGGCGGCCAGCGTCCGCGCGCTCTCGCTCCCGCCGGGCACGATCACCCCGTCGTAGACCACCGACATCGCGGTGCGCGCCGCCACGTCGATGTTCACTTCGGACCCGTCGGCTCCGCGCGCCCGCCCGTCGTGGCTGGCGCCCAGCACCTCGGCGGTCGCGCCGCGCTCGGACAGGCCGCGCCGGATCTGCTCCACCTCGGTGGCGTCGACCCCGTCGGCGACCAGCACCGCGACCTTGCGGGTCGCGATCGAATCGGTGCGGGAGTTGGCCAGGCTCAGCGCCGGGGAGCTCCGGCCGTGGTTCTCGGTCCCGCCCGCCGGCGGGTCGACGCCGATGCCGTGCGCGACGGCCACCGCCAGGTCGTGGTCGACGTGGTCGAGCTCGGCCACGACGCGCTCGCGGACGTGCCGGTGCCCGACCTTGCCCAGCTCGAAGCGGAACGCCTCGACGATGTGGTCCTTCTCCCACGTGGCCATGCTGTTCCAGAACAGGGTGGGCTGGCTGTAGTGGTCGGTGAAGCTCTCGCTGCGCTTGCGGATCTTGTCGCCGTCCACTCTGGTCTGGTAGTGGCGGAACACCTCCGAATCGCCGATCGCGGGACATCCGCCGCTGAGGCTGTTGGGCGTGTAGCTCGTCCCTCCCCTGTGGATGCGCTGCTGGCCGTAGCCGTCGCGCTGGTTGGTCGAGACCTCCGCGACCGGCCGGTTGATCGGGATCTGCGCGAAGTTCGGTCCGCCCAGGCGGATCAGCTGGGTGTCCAGGTAGGAGAAGTTGCGGGCCTGCAGCAGCGGATCGTTGGTGAAGTCGATGCCGGGAACCACGTTGGCGGTGTGGAAGGCGATCTGCTCGGTCTCGGCGAAGAAGTTGTCGGGGTTGCGGTCGAGCACCATCTTGCCCACCGGTCGCACCGGGACCTGCTCCTCAGGGATGATCTTGGTGGCGTCGAGCAGGTCGAAGTCGAAGGCGAACTCGTCGGTCTCGTCGACCAGCTGCACGCCCAGCTCCCACTCCGGGAACTGGCCCGCCTCGATGGCGTCCCACAGGTCGCGCCGGTTGAAGTCGGCGTCCGCGCCGGCGATCTTCTGGCACTCGTCCCACACGAGGGAGTGGCTGCCCAGCACCGGTGTCCAGTGAAACTTCACGAACGTGCCCTTGCCCTGGGCGTTGACCAGACGGAAGGTGTGCACGCCGAAGCCCTGCATCATCCGGTAGCTGCGCGGGATGGCTCGGTCGGACATCAGCCACATCACCGTGTGCAGCGTTTCCGGTTGCAGCGATACGAAGTCCCAGAACGTGTCGTGCGCCGAGGCGGCCTGCGGGATCTCGTTGTGCGGTTCGGGTTTCACCGCGTGCACGAAGTCCGGGAACTTGATGCCGTCCTGGATGAAGAACACCGGGAAGTTGTTGCCGACCAGGTCGTAGTTGCCCTGCTCGGTGTAGAACTTGGTGGCGAAGCCGCGCACGTCGCGCACGGTGTCGGCCGAACCGCGCGAGCCCGCGACGGTGGAGAACCGGACGAACAGGGGAGTGCGCACGTTCGGGTCGGTCAGGAACTTGGCGACCGTGTGCTCGCCCAGCCAGCCGTCGTAGGGCTGGAAGTGCCCGTAGGCACCCGCGCCTCGCGCGTGCACCACCCGTTCGGGGATCCGCTCGTGGTCGAAGTGGGTGACCTTCTCCCGGAAGTGGAAGTCCTCCAGCAGCGTCGGACCGCGCTCACCGGCCTGCAGCGAATCGTCGGTGTGGTCGACCCGCACGCCCTGCTGCGTGGTCAGCTCGGTGTCGGTGAGGTCGGCGCGGACCCCGTCCAGCTGCTCGTGCTTGGCATCGCCGTTGGCCATCGAGATCGGCTCCCCTCGTGTCGAAACGCGGACCGATCCGTGGTTTCCCCTCGCGCGGCCGAACTATGCGCGCACCACCTCTTCGGGTCAGGAACCCAGCCAGCTCACCAGTTCCGGTGCGCCCGCCACGATGAGGAAGTGCCCGATGCGGCCGACCAGGCTCGCGGCGAGGTAACCCAGCAGGGGGAGTCCGGCGGCGCCGGAGAGCAACGACATCAGGCTGAACGGCGGGATGCCGGGAACGGCGCTGACCGCCAGCACGGTCATGCCCCACCAGGGGTGGTCCTGGGTGCGCTGGGGGAACCGCTCGACCCAGGCCGCCCAGCGCCCGGTGCGCTCCTTCTGGACCCGCTTGCTCAGCCGCTCGCCGAGCGCGAAACCGCCCTTGCCGGCGAGGTAGAACAGCGTCTTCGCGGCGACCTGGCCGATCGCGGCCGCCAGCGCGAACGCCCACCACGGCACGCTCTGCACGGTGGGGACCACGCCGAGCAGGTAGAGCTCGATGTTCACCAGCGGGAAGACCGCGCCCAGGGCAGCGGTGCCCGCCGTGCCCAACAACCACCCGATCACCGAAGCGCTGACCCCCACGAGAGAAACCTGCGGCAGCCTATCGGGTGAAGCCGCGATCAGCCCTCGGGGTCCCAGTCCAGCAGCCGCACCCGGCTGACCGTGCGCAGGTGGCGGGCCATCGCCGAGGCGGCGGCCTTGGCGTCGCCGTTGCGGATCGCCTCGGCGATGCGTTCGTGCTGGGCCAGCGACTTCGACGGCCTGCGCGGCTGCCGCAGCGACTCGTTGCGGCTCTCGGCGATCTCCGCGGCGATGGTGCGCATGAACTCGGCCAGCAGCGCGCTGTGCGCGGCGGCGGTCACCGCGGCGTGGAACCGCCGGTCGCCGTCCTGGCCGATCTCGCCGTCCTCGATCTCGGCGCGCATCGCGGCCAGCGCGGCGTCGATCTCGGCCATGTCCTCGTCGGTGCGCCGCTGGGCGGCCAGCTCCGCCAGCTTGGTCTCCATGCCCTCGCGGGCGTCGAGGACGTCGGGCAGCCGCCGCTTGCGCTCGACGAGCTCCTCGACCGGCTCGATCTCCAGCGACTCGCGCAGCAGGTAGGTCCCGCCGCCGTGCCGGACCTCGACCAGGCCCTGCACCTCCAGCACCACGATCGCCTGCTTCACCGACGCCCGGCTCACGCCGAGCTGTTCGGCGAGGGTGCGTTCCGGTGGAAGCCGGTCGCCCGTGCGCAGGCCGGAGTCCGCCACGTGCTCGCGCAACCGCTGGACGACCTGCTCGTAGAGGCGAGGTCGGTTCAGCGGACGGAGAGAATCGGACACCGGCGCGCTCCTGAATCGGAAAGAGGCAAACTGGCTGAGCCAATTCTGCCACATTCCCTTGACTCGTTTCGTCCCAGACGGCAAAAGTTGGATCAGCCAGTGGACCACTGCCGACCCGGCTCGCCGGGCGGTGCGGGTCCGCCGGTGAGAAATTGCCCGGTGAGGACCCGGAGGTGGCCATGGCCGACCAGGTGCTGTTCCCGAAGTTGCGCGAACCCGACGACACCGAGGCGCTGCGTTTCGGCGCGCGGGCCCTGACATACCGGGAACTGGCCGGTCTCGCCGGTGCGATCGCCGAGCGGGTCGCCGGGAAGCGCCGGGTCGCGGTGTGGGCCACCAACACGCTGGAGACGGCCGCCGCCGTCATCGGCGGCCTGAGCGCCGGTGTCGCCGTGGTGCCGATCAACCCGAAGGTGGGGGAGCGGGAGCTCGCCCACATCCTCGGCGACAGCGAACCGGAACTGCTGCTCGCCGAACCCGGCTTCACCCCGCCCGCAGGGCTCGGCGACGTCGAGGTCGCCGAGATCGACCTGACCGCGCGCGGCGGCGACCTGCCCGCCGAAGCCGGCGGCGACGCGCCCGCGCTGATCGTCTACACCTCCGGCACGACCGGCCCGCCCAAGGGCGTCGTGCTGCCCCGCCGCGCCCTGAGCGCCAACCTCGACGCCCTGTCCGAGGCGTGGGAGTGGACCTCGGCCGACGTGCTGGCGCACGCGCTGCCGCTGTTCCACGTGCACGGCCTGATCCTGGGCACCCTCGGACCGGTCCGGCTCGGCGGAACCGTGCACCACCTGGGCAAGTTCTCCTCGAAGGCGATCGCCGAGGAGCTCTCCGGCCCGGCCACGATGATGTTCGGCGTCCCGACCATGTACCACCGGCTGGCCGAGGACGCCGAGAACGACCCGCAGATCGGTCAGGCCGTCGGCAAGGCCCGCCTGCTGGTGTCGGGCTCGGCGGCGCTGCCCGCGGTGGAGCACGAGCGCATCGAGCGGCTCACCGGTCAGCGCGTCGTCGAGCGCTACGGCATGAGCGAGACGATCATGAACTGCGGTGTGCGCGCCGACGGTGACCGCCGCCCCGGCTACGTCGGCAAGCCCTTCGCGGGCGTCGAGCTCAAGCTCGTCGACGAGCAGGGCGCGGAGATCACCACCAGCGATGACGAGACCGTCGGCGAGATCCTGGTGCGCGGCGCCAACCTCTTCAGCGGCTACCTCAACCGCCCGGACGCCACCGAGGCCGCGTTCGCCGACGGCTGGTTCCGCACCGGCGACATGGCCACCCGCGCTCTCGACGGCTACATCCGCATCGTCGGCCGCAAGGCCACTGACATCATCAAGAGCGGCGGCTACAAGATCGGCGCGGGCGAGATCGAGAACTGCCTGCTGGAACACCCCGCGGTGGCCGAGGTCGCCGTCACGGGCGAGGCCGACGCCGACTTGGGCGAGCGCATCATCGCCTGGGTCGTGACCGCGCCCGGCCAGCAGGTCGCCGACGCCGAGCTGGTCGACCACGTGGCCCGGCTGCTCACCCCGCACAAGCGCCCGCGCGAGGTCCGCTTCCGCGACGCGCTGCCGCGCAACGAGATGGGCAAGGTCCAGAAGAAGGCCCTGCAGAAGGGGCCGGGGAATGGCTGAGCACAGCGCGGTTCGCGCGCTGGTCGAGGGCATCGGCCAGGGCTTCGTGGAGTTCGAGCCGCCGTCGCGGCGCACCAGCGCCGACGGCCCGCTCGACTGGCCCGGCTACGCCGACCAGCGCGTCCGCGCGTCCGGCCGCTCCGACACCGACGAATCGGTGCTCTGCGGCCGGGCCGGGCTCGGCGAGCGGGAAGCCGTCCTGATCGCCTTCGACTTCGCCTTCCTAGGCGGTTCGGTTGGTGAGGACACCGGCGCGCGCATCGTGGCCGCCTTCGAGCACGCCCGCGAGCAGCGGCTCCCGGTGATCTCGCTGATCGCCTCCGGCGGAAGCCGCATGCAGGAGGGCATCCGCGCGCTGCAGCAGCTCCAGGCGATCACCCGCGCCTGCCGGCTGGCCGGGCAGGACCGCATCCCGCACATCGCGGTGCTGCGCGATCCGACCACCGGCGGCATGTGGGCCGCGATGGGCGCGGCCGCCGACGTCGTGCTGGCCGCACCCGGTGCCCGCATCTCCTTCGGCGGCGCCCGCGTGCGCTCGGCGGGTGACGACGGCGAGGACTTCCGCGCCGAGGGCAAGTTCTCCGACGGGCAGGTGGACCGCGTCGTCGAGGAGGCTGACCTGCCGCGGGTGCTCGCCGAGCTGGTGGCGCTGCTGCACCCGGCCCGGTTGGCCAGTCCGGAACCCGCTCCGCTCCCGGCCGCGCTCGGCGCGGATCGGCTGCCGGAGACGGGCATGCAGGCCGTCGAACGAGCCCGCGCGGCCGACCGGCCCCGCGCCGGTGAGTACCTGGACGCCTACTTCAGCGCCCGGTTCGAGATCAGCGGTGACCGCGCGGGCGGTCGCGACGAGGGCATGATCTGCGGTTTCGGCGATCACGACGGGCGCGTGGTGGCCTTCGCCGCGCAGACCGGCGACCGCAACTCCCCGGCCGGTTTCCGCACGGCCGCACGCCTGATCCGGCTCGCCGACAAGCTCGGCATCCCGGTGCTCACCCTGGTCGACACCCCCGGCGCCGCCAACGACGCCGAGGCCGAGCGAGCGGGCGTCGGACCGGCTATCGCCGAGGTCTTCGGCGCCGTCGCCGACGCTCGCGTGCCGGTGACGACGCTGGTCATCGGGGAGGGCGGTTCCGGTGGCGCGCTGGCGCTGGCGGCGCCGGAGAACACCTGGGTGACCGCCGACGCCTACTTCGCGGTGATCGCCCCGGAATCCGCCGCGGCGATCCTCAAGCGCGAACCCTCCGAGGTTCCCGAACTCGCCGAACACCTCAGGCTGCGCCCGCAGGACCTGGTGGAACTCGGCTTCGCCCGCGGGATCGCCCGCTGATCCACCGGATCGTCCGGTGTGCGCCGTTGCTCCCATGCGAGCAGCGGATTCGCCCGATGACCGTGCGTCGTCGGTGATCAATGCCACCTCAATGGCGGGAGATTCGCGTCCGGTTCATGTTCTAAACTCAGGCTCGCCTGACGAAGGTTAGGCTAGCCTCAGTTGAGTGAAGGGCGAGATGAACCGCACGGGAATCAGCGGCAAGGTTGCCATCGTGACCGGCGCCGGCCAGGGTATCGGTGCCGCTGTGGCGAGAGCGTTCGCCCAGCTGGGAGCCGACGTCGCGGCAGTGGACCGCAACGGGGACAAGGCCGACGAGACGGTCGAGAAGCTCGCGGCCGAAGGGCACCGGGCGCGCGCCTACCGCGCCGACGTGGCCGACCCGGCCGCGGTCACCGAGGTGGTCACGCGCGTCGAAGCCGAGCAGGGCCCCGCCGACGTGCTCGCCAACGTCGCGGGCGTGCTGCAGGTCGCGACGGTGCAGGAGCTCACCGACGCCGAATGGCAGCGCACCTTCGCGGTCAACACCACCGGTGTGTTCAACGTGTGCCGGGAGGTGTCCAAGCACATGATCTCGCGGCGCCGCGGCTCCATCGTCACCGTCGGCTCCAACGCCGCGGGCGTGCCGCGCCACTCGATGGCCGCCTACGCGGCGTCCAAGGCCGCCGCCACGATGTTCACCAAATCGCTGGGCCTGGAGCTGGCCGAGTACGGCATCCGCTGCAACATCGTCGCGCCCGGCTCCACCGACACCGACATGCAGCGCGGGATGTGGACCGACGGCAACGGCCCGGACCGGGTCATCGCCGGCTCGCTGGAGACCTACAAGGCCGGCATCCCGCTGCGCAAGCTCGCCACCCCGGACGACATCGCCAACGCGGTGGTCTTCCTCGCCTCCGACGAGGCCGGGCACATCACGATGCACGACCTGTACGTCGACGGCGGCGCCACGCTGCGCGCCTGACCTCCGCGATTCGCCGAAAGGTTGTCATGACCACGATCGAGACCGACGGGCGCATCGACGCCGTCGACGACGCACTCGCCGACGACGCCGCCGCCCGCCTGCTGGCCGCCTACGAGCAGGGCCAGTCCTTCCTGTTCTCCAGCCCGCGCGGAGTGCTGCTGACCCGAGGCGTGGCCGCCACCATGTCCAAGACCCAGTGCGCGCGCTCGGACTTACCCGCTCGGATGCAGGAATTCCTCGACGGCGCGGTCGAATTCGGCCGCCGCAACCCGATGGTGGTCGGGGCGGTGCCCTTCGGCGGCACCCTGCCCGCGCACCTGGTGCTGCCCGAGGAGGTCGTGCGCGCCGAACCGCTGAACGTGCTGGTGCCGCAGCAGAAACCGGTCTCCACCCCCGCCTGCTCGGTGCGGCCGGTCCCGGCGCCCGAGGAGTACGAGCGCGGTGTCGCGCGGGCGCTGCGGCGCATGGAGCACGGTGACCTCACCAAGGCCGTGCTGGCGCGCAGCCTGGAGCTGACCTCGGCGGAATCGATCGACGTCCGCGAGGTGCTGCGCAACCTGGCGATGGCCGACCCCGCCAGCTACACCTTCGCCGTCGACCTGCCGCGTCGCGGCGAGGACGGAACCCGCGACAGCTACGGCCCGCAGCCCCCGCTGGAGCGCACCTTCCTGGGCGCCAGCCCCGAGCTGCTGGTGTCCCGGCGCGGCAACGAGGTCCGCTCCAACCCGATGGCCGGATCGCGTCCGCGCAGCACCGACCCGGACGAGGACAAGCGGCGAGCCGCCGAGCTGGCGGCCTCGGAGAAGGACCACCGCGAGCACGCCGTGGTGGTGGAAGCGGTGGCCGAGGCGCTGCGCCCGTTCTGCACCGAGCTGCACGTGCCGCAGGCGCCGACCGTGGTCAGCACCAACGCGATGTGGCACCTGGCCACCGAGATCACCGGCGAGCTGCGCGACGGCTCGACGACCTCGCTGCACCTGGCCGACGCGCTGCACCCGACCCCGGCGGTGTGCGGCACCCCGATCGACCGCGCTCGCGAGGTCATCGCCGAGACGGAGCCGTTCGAACGCGGCTACTACGCGGGCATGGTGGGCTGGTGCGACGCCGCCGGTGACGGCGAGTGGGTGGTGGCCATCCGCTGCGCGGAGGTCGAGGACCAGGAGATGCGGCTGTTCGCCGGTGCCGGAATCGTCCCGGGCTCAGACCCGGCCGATGAGCTCGCCGAGACCTCGGCGAAGTTCCGCACCGCGCTCACGGCGATGGGCCTGAACCAGGCAGTCTGAGGGGAAATCAGCCGATCATGATCGCAAATCTGCCCGGCGTGACGCTCTGGCCCGACGAGTTCGCCGAGCGCTACCGCGCCGCGGGGTACTGGCAGGGCTACACCTTCGGCCAGCTGCTGCGGGTGCGCGCCACCAAGCATCCCGACCGCGTGGCCGTCGTCGAGGGCGAACGGCGGATCACCTACGGCGAACTGGACCGCCGCGCCGACCGGCTGGCGGCCGGGCTGCGCGAGCGCGGCATCGGCAAGGGCGACCGGGTCGTCGTCCAGCTGCCCAACGTCGCCGAGTTCTTCGAGGTCTGCTTCGGCCTCTTCCGGCTGGGCGCGGTGCCGGTGTTCGCGCTGCCCTCGCACCGGATGACCGAGATCTCCTACTTCTGCGAGTTCAGCGAGGCCGCCGCCTACATCACCGTCGACACCGAGGCCGGGTTCGACCACCGGGCGCTGGCCGCCGACGTCGCCGCGAAGCAGGAGGGGTTGCAGGTGTTCGTCGTCGGCGACCCCGGCGAGTTCACCGCGCTGTCCGATGTGGACGCCGATGCGGTGGAGCTGGACGAGCCCACGCCGAGCGACATCGCGTTCCTGCAGCTCTCCGGCGGGAGCACGGGCGTGCCCAAGCTGATCCCGCGCACCCACGACGACTACATCTACTCCTTCCGCGCCAGCAACGACCTCTGCGGCGTCACCGAGGACACCGCGTACCTCGTGGCGCTGCCCGCCGCGCACAACTTCCCGATGAGCTCGCCCGGCACCTTCGGCGTGCTGCACGCCGGCGGCCGGGTCGTGCTCGCGCGCCGGCCCAGCCCCGACGAGGTCTTCCCGCTGGTCGAGCGCGAGAAGGTCACGCTGACCGCCGCGGTGCCGCCGCTGGCGCTGCTGTGGCTCGACGCGGCCGCCGAGACCGAGCACGACCTGTCCAGCCTGGAAGTGCTGCAGGTCGGTGGCGCCAAGTGCAGCGAGGAGGTCGCGCGGCGGGTCCGGCCGGTGCTCGGTGCGACGTTGCAGCAGGTCTTCGGCATGGCCGAGGGCCTGGTCAACTACACGCGGCTGGACGACCCCGAGGACGTCATCGTCACCACCCAGGGACGCCCGATCTCGGCCGACGACGAGGTGCTGGTCGTCGACGACGAGGACAACCCCGTCGCGGCGGGGGAGACCGGGCACCTGCTCACCCGGGGCCCGTACACGATCCGCGGCTACTACAAGGCCGAGGAGCACAACGCGCGCGCCTTCACCCCCGAGGGCTTCTACCGCACCGGCGACGTCGTCCGGTTCACCGCCGAGGGCAACATCGTCGTCGAAGGCCGGGCGAAGGACCAGATCAACCGAGGTGGCGAGAAGGTCGCGGCCGAGGAGGTCGAGAACCACCTGCTGGCCCACCCCGCCGTGCACGACGCCGCCGTGGTGTCCATGCCCGACGACTACCTGGGGGAGCGGACCTGCGCGTTCGTCGTCCCGCGCGGTGAGCGGCCGAAGGCGCGCGAGCTGATCAAGTTCGTCCGCGAGCGCGGCCTGGCCGGTTACAAGGTCCCGGACCGCGTGGTGTTCGTCGAGCAGTTCCCGCAGACCGGGGTGGGCAAGGTCTCCAAGCGCGACCTGCGCGAGGCCATCAGTCGCGATCTGGTGCCGAAACTCGGCCGCTGACAACGACTTTTCACGATCAGAAGACATCGAAGGGGGAGCCCGTGGCGCTTCCGAGCATCGCACCCTACACCGTTCCGCAGGACGGCGAGCTGCCGGCGAACAAGGTCTCCTGGCGGCCCGACGCGGAACGCGCGGTGCTGCTGATCCACGACATGGAGCGGCACTTCGTCAACGCCTTCACCCCCGGCGCCGAACCGCTGAACCAGGTCGTGCCCAACATCGCGCTGCTGCGCGAACGGGCCCGCGCCGCAGGCGTTCCGGTGGTCTACTGCGCCCAGCCGGGCGGCCAGACCCCGGAGCAGCGCGGGCTGCAGCTGGAGTGGTGGGGTCCGGGGGTCGCCGACCCGGCCATGGAGGCGATCATCGACGAGCTGGCGCCCGGAGCGGGTGACGTCCAGCTGACCAAGTGGCGCTACAGCGCTTTCCAGCGCACGGACCTGCGCCGCCGGATGCAGGAGTGGAACCGCGACCAGCTGATCATCACCGGCATCTACGCGCACATCGGGTGCCTGATGACCGCCGCGGAGGCGTTCCAGCAGGAGGTCCAGGCGTTCTTCGTCGCCGACGCGGTCGCCGACTTCTCGCGCGCCGACCACGACATGGCCGTCTCCTACGCCGCCCGCAACTGCGGCGTCGTCGACACCACCCGCAACCTGTCCCGCGACCTCGTCGCCCACGAATCCGAAGTCGCCTGATCCGGAACACCTTCCAGGAGAATCCCGAACCATGGCTGAGAAGCTCACCCTCGAAGCGGTCCGCGAGCAGGTCGCCGAACTGCTCTACGAAGACCCCTCCGAACTCGCCGACGACGAGGACCTCATCGACTGGGGCCTGGACTCGGTGCGGATCATGACCCTCGTCGAGCAGTGGCGCAAGCAAGGCGTCCAGATCACCTTCGCCGACCTCGCCGAACGCCCGACCCTCGCCGACTGGTGGAAGGTCCTCGAACCCAAGGTCCGCTGACCCGCACCCGACGCACAATCCTCGAATCTCGAGCCCTCCTCCCGCGCTCGGGCGTGTACGCCCAGGTCAGTGAGGTGGGTGTCGAATTTCGCGAGAATTTCGACCCTGAACTTCTGAGGTCGAAATTCTCGCGAAATTCGAGGGCCTCGTGCCCGGTGGGAGACGACGGCGCTTGGCGTGAGGTCGTCGGGTCCCGCCGGGGTGGAGGGGTCGGGATTACTGAGCCCAGGGGATTTGAGGGCTTCGGTAGAAGTCCTGGCCCGCTGCCTGCCAGCGGGGGCCCTGGACGGCCAGGCGGGTCTTGAAGGATTCCCAGTCGTGGGTGGCCTTCGGGGACCAGCCGAGTTCGGCGATCGCCGGCAGACGCGGGAAGGCCATGAACTCGATGTGCTGCGAGGTTTCGAGGGTCTCGCTGAACATCGGTGCTTCCACGCCGAGCAGCGATTCCTCCGGGACCTGGAGGTGGTCGGCCGGGTCCCAGCCGTAGGCGTCGGCGACCTCGATGAACCCGGCCCACTGCAGGCCCAGCGGCGTGTTCTCGTCGTACTTCATGTCCATGTAGGACTTGTTGGCCGGCGAGGCCAGGACCTTGTTGCCGCGCGCCACGGCTTCGTCGAGCAGCGGATCGCCGTTCGTGGTGCCCCAGAACTGCAGCACCGCGTCGCCCTGCGGGGCGGCCTTGCCGTACTCGTGCCAGCCGAGCGGCTTCTTGCCGTACTTCTCCACCAGCGGCAGCACCTTCGACATGAAGGTCTTGTAGTCCTCGTCGCTGGTCGAGTGCGCCTCGTCACCGCCGATGTGCAGGTACGGGCCGGGGGTCAGCGATGCCACCTCGCGGATGACGTCCTCGACGAACTTGTACGTGATGTCCTTGTTCACGCACAGCGAGCTGAACCCGACGTCGATGCCGGTGTAGGGCGGCGGCGCCACGCCGTCGCAGTTGAGCTCGGCGTAGGACGACAGCGCGGCGTTGGTGTGCCCCGGCATGTCGATCTCGGGGATGACCGTCATGTGCCGGGACGCGGCGTAGTCGACGATCTCGGTGTAGTCCTGCTGCGTGTAGAACCCGCCCGGCGTGCCGCCGACCTCGGTCTGCGCGCCGACCTCGGTCAGCCGCGGCCAGCTGTTGATCTGGAGCCGCCAGCCCTGGTCGTCGGTCAGGTGCAGGTGCAGCTTGTTGATCTTGTACTTGGCGACCTGGTCGATGTAGCGCTTGACCATGTCCACGGTGAAGAAGTGCCGCGCCGGGTCCAGCTGCGCGGAGCGGTGCCCGAACCGGGGTTTGTCGGTGATCTCGCCGCCGGGCATCGTCCACGGTCCGGGCTGCGCCGTCGGGCTCTCGATGCCCGCGGGCAGCAGCTGGCGCAGCGTCTGCACGCCGTTGAACAGGCCGTCGGTGCTGGTCGCGTGCACCCGCACCGCGTCGTCGGCGACCTGCAGGCGGTAGCCCTCCGGGCCCAGCGCGGGATCTCCGTCGAGCGCCAGCGCGATGTCACCGGTTCCGGGCAGCGCGGGGTTGACCGGCACGGGGAAGCCGGTCGAGGGCCGCAGCACGCCCGCCAGGTACTCGCCGACCCCGGCCGCCTCGCCGGGCGCCAGGATCGCGGTCTGCTCGGAGAGCTCGTATTCGGCCGCTGGGTTCGGCGTCACCGACTCCGGCGCGGGCACGATGCTGTCCATCGTGGAGGCCGCGGGGGCGGGATCACCGCCGGCCGGAACGGCGGTTCCGGCGGCCAGCAGGGCTACGGCGACGACGGCCAGTCCAGCCTTCGCCGCCCGGGATCGGGGTCTAGCGCTCATCGTTGGGCTCCATCCTCGGGGAACGGTGCCAACAAAGGTATAGACCAAAACGGAACCCGGAAGCCTCCGAACGGACGTATCGGACCGCAGCGGTTCATCCGGCGATGCCGTCCGCGAGCCGCTCGGCGACGTTCCGGGGTTCGCGACCGAGGAGTTCGGACAGGAGCGGATCGGCTTCGGCGAAGTGGCCGGCGCGGGCGGCCTGGTGCCAGGTGAGCATGAAACCGGCCGCTTCCGGCGGCACGCCGCTCGCGACTTGGTCGGCGATCCACCGCTCGTCGTCCACGACGACGCGCTCGACGGTGCGGCCGATGAGGCGGGAGGCGATCTCGGCGAGATCGTCGAAGGTGGCGGCGGTCGGGGCGCTGAGGGTGACCGGGCCCTCGTGGTGGTGGTCGGCGGCCAGGACGACCGCGGTGCCTTCGGCCACGTCCGCGCGGTCGATGTAGGGGACGGGGCCGTCGGCCGGCTGGGCGATCGTCCCGGTCCGCGACCACGGGCCGAGCACCTCGTCGAGCGGGCCGTAGGCGGCGTTGCGCAGCGAGGTCCAGGCGATCCCGGCGTCGGCGAGCATCGCCTCCGTGGCGAGGTGCATCCGCGCCGGCGGGTACGGGTTGTCGGGGGTGGCGCCGTGCTGGCTCGTGTAGACGATCCGCTGGACGCCGGCTGCCGCGGCGGCCTCGATCGCGTTTCCGTGCAGGCGGACGATGTCGGCCGTGGGGTCGTTGCCGGACACCAGCAGCACTTGCTCGGCGCCCTCGAACGATTCGCGCAACCCTGCCGGGTCCTCGTAGGAGCCCTGCCTCACGCGCACTCCGCGGTCGGCGAGGTGGCGAGCTCTGCCGACGTCGCGGACGCTGACGCCGATCCGCTCGGCGGGCACGCGCTGGAGGAGGTGCTCGACGGTGGCGCCGCCCAGCCCGCCGGTCGCGCCGGTGACAACGATCATGTTCGCGCCCTTCCGCTGATAAGTTGACCGCATTGGTCAATTTGTCGTGCGTCGCCACGGTAGGTAATCTGACTGGTCGAGTCAACTTGTGGCGGGGTGAGGGACGGTGCGGGAATGAGCGGTGGAGCAGCTGCGGGATCAGGCCTGCGCGCGGACGCCAAGCGCAACGCCGACCAGATCCGGCACGCCGCGATCGACGCCTTCCGCGGGCGGGGCTTGACCGTGCCGCTGGAGGAGGTCGCCAAGGCGGCAGGGGTGAGCAAGGCGACGATCTTCAACCGGTTCGGCGGACGGATCGGCCTCATCGACGCCGTCATCGAAGAGGTCGTCGCGGTCGAGCTGCGCGGCATCATCGACCGCACCCGCGCCATCGGTGACCCCTGGGAACGGCTCGCGCACTACGTCACCGCGATCCGCGACCTGCAGTACCGCCAACCCGCCGCCAACGACGCGATGCTGCAGGTGTACCCCGACGCGCAGAGCCTGTTGGAGATCTGCCGGGCCGCCGGCGAGATCAACGAGGAGCTCATCGAGGTGAGCCGCGCTGCGGGCGTGCTGCGGGCCGAGTTCGCCGCGGACGACCTCCACGCGCTCCTGCACGACAACGCGCTCGCCCTCAAGCACGGAACCCGCCCGCGTCGGGAGGACTACGACCGCCGCACCACCTTCCTGCTCGACGGGATCCGCGGGCGATCCCGCCGGACCTAGCCGTTCCCGCGCAGCGAGGGGCGGAGCTGATCGAGGACCGACGGGTCCTCGATCGTCGAGGGCACGACGGTGTCGCCGCGATCGGCGATCTCGCGCATCGACTTGCGCAGGATCTTGCCCGAGCGGGTCTTGGGCAGACCGTCGACCACCGCGACGTCGCGGAACGCCGCCACCGGTCCGATCTGGTCGCGCACCGCCGTCACCAGCTCGTCGCGCAGCGTCTCGGCCGAGATGTCCACACCGGACTTGAGCACCACGAACCCGCGCGGGACTTGGCCTTTGAGCTTGTCGTGCACGCCGATCACCGCGCACTCGGCCACCGCCGGATGCGCTGCCAGCACCGCCTCCATCGACCCGGTCGACAACCGGTGACCGGCCACGTTGATCACGTCGTCGGTGCGGCCCATGACGAACACGTAGCCGTCGGCGTCGACGTAGCCGTTGTCGCCGGTGAGGTAGTAGCCCTCGTAGCGCGACAGGTAGGACTCGCGGAACCGCTCGTCGTCGCCCCACAGCGTCGGCAGCGTGCCCGGCGGCAGCGGGAGCTTCAGGCAGATCGCCCCGTCGGTCTCCGGCGGCAGCGGTTCACCTGCCTGGTCCAGCACCGCGATCTCGTAGCCCGGCACCGGGACCGTCGGCGAACCCGCCTTGACCGGCATGGGCTCCAAACCGCGCAGGTTCGCGCAGATCGGCCACCCCGTCTCGGTCTGCCACCAGTGGTCGATCACCGGCACGTCCAGCTGCGCGGCCGCCCAGTGGTAGGTCTCCGGGTCCAGCCGCTCACCGGCCAGGAACAGCGTCTCCAGGCAGGAGGTGTCGTGCTCGGCGAGCAGCCGGCCGTCCGGGTCGACGCGCTTGATCGCCCGCAGCGCGGTCGGCGCGGTGAACAGCGCCTTGACCCGGTGCTGGGCGATGACCCGCCAGAACGCGCCCGCGTCCGGGGTGCCCACCGGCTTGCCCTCGTAGACCACCGTCGTCGCCCCGGTCAGCAGCGGCGCGTAGACGATGTAGGAGTGGCCGACCACCCAGCCCACGTCCGAGGCGGTCCAGAAGACCTCGCCGGGGGAGATGTCGTAGATGTTGGCCATCGACCAGCGCAGCGCGACCGCGTGACCGCCGTTGTCGCGCACCACGCCCTTGGGCTTGCCGGTGGTGCCCGAGGTGTAGAGGACGTAGAGCGGATCGGTGGCGGCCACCGGCACGCACTCCGCCGGTTCGGCGCCCTCGACCGCCTCCTGCCAATCGACGTCGCGCGGGCCCAGCTCGGCGCGCGCCTGATCGCGCTGGAGCACGATCACCCTGCCGGGCTGGTGCTCGGTCTGCCGCAGCGCCTCGTCGACGATCGGCTTGTACTCCACGACCCGGTTGGGCTCCAGCCCGCAGGAGGCCGCCACGATCACGCTGGGCCGGGCGTCGTCGATGCGCGCGGCCAGCTCCTTGGGCGCGAAGCCGCCGAAGACCACCGAGTGCACCGCACCGATCCGCGCGCACGCCAGCATCGCGATCGCCGCCTCGGGGATCATCGGCAGGTACAGCACGACCCGATCGCCCTTGGCCACGCCCTGCGCGCGCAGCGCACCGGCGAAGACCGCGACCCGGTCGAGCAGCTCGCGGTAGGTCCAGGTCTGCACGACGTCGGTCATCGCCGAGTCCCAGATCAGGGCGGGCTGCTCGCCCCGCCCGTCGCGCACGTGCCGGTCCAGCGCGTTGAAGCAGGTGTTGAGCTCACCGTCGGGGAACCAGCGGTACATCGGCGCGGCCGAATCGTCCAGCGCCCGCGTCGGCTCGCGGTCCCAGTCGATCGCCCGCGCCGCGTCGAGCCAGAAGCCCTCGCGGTCGGCCAGGCTCCGCCGGTAGTTCTCCGCGTACTCACCCATCGCTGCGACTACCTCCCGCGTCCGCTGTGACACCGCCTGTGTAGTACCTCAGATCGGATCTCGGCGCCAGGGGCCCGCGCGGCCGTTCGGCCGAAACGCGTTCGTCACGAGCGAAACATCGGCGTTCGGACGAACGGGGGAACGGAATTCGGTCGCGCTCACACCTGATGCGATTCGGCGACACCGCCGCACCGCTGGGCGCTGGGGGTGCGTTTCCGGCGCGACAGTGCGACTCGCAGGCCCCACAATCGGCCACGAGCCGATGGCCGGGCTAACACCGAGGTGTCCCGCGCCGACAAATGAATCGGAGGTGCTACGAACTTATGAGCACGATGGAACCGGCAGAGCCTCCCAGGGCCACAGCGACCGTCGACGAGCCGAACGACCTACCGACCGCGCCGTGCAGCGTGGTCTGGAGCGGCGGCCACTCCTACGTCCGAGAGGGAACCGCGGGCGCCCGCTGGGCGGGCGTGGACGATCGCGGCAGAGCCCGGTTCCTCACCGATGCCGAGTTGCGCCGCCGGGGCTGGAGCCGCACTCGCGGCTGAATCCGCAGTGGTTCTTCCCTCGCCGCAGGCTGTCCCGCCTCAGGCTGGCCGCCAAGTGGGTTGCGCTGGCCATATGAGACCCTGATCGGGTAAGGATGCACAGGTGTGCACCCGTTGCGGGGCGGTGCGCACAACCATTCAGGGGAGGCTCGTGGTGCAGGACGCCGAGCGCACCACGGAAAACACCACGAGCGGGCCTCGTGCCGAAGCGGGGCAGGACCACTCGGGGCCGGGCGACCCCGGTCTGGACAGGATCCGCGAGGTCGCGCGAGACGTGTGGGCGGATCCCTGGTGGACGCTGCCCAACCTGCTCAGCGTGATCCGCCTGGCCGGCGTGCCGGTCTTCCTCTGGCTGCTGCTCGGCCCGCAGGCCGACCTGCTCGCGCTGCTGGTCCTGGTGATCAGCGGAGCCACCGACTGGCTCGACGGCAAGCTCGCCCGCTGGCTCAACCAGTACAGCCGCATCGGCGAGCTTCTCGACCCCGCGGCCGACCGCCTCTACATCGTCGCGACCCTGATCGCCTTCGTGCTGCGCGACGTCATCCCGTGGTGGGTGGCCGTCGCCCTCGTCGGCCGCGACGTCGTGCTCACGCTGTGCCTGCCGGTGCTGCGCTGGCACGGCTACGAGCCGCCCGAGGTGCACTACCTCGGCAAGGCCGCCACGTTCTGCTTGATGTACGCGTTCCCGCTGTTGCTGCTGGTGCAGGACGACTTCACCGGGTCCGACGTGGTCCGGCCCATCGCCTACGCCTTCACGGCCTGGGGCGGGGCGCTGTACCTGTGGGCGGGCATCCTCTACTTCGGGCAGGTCCTCGCCGCCGTGCGCGGAGCCAGAGCTCGCGCCTGATCGGCGGCTGCGGTTCGTCTTGCGGCCCTCGGTGGCCGGTGAATACGCTCGCCGCGCCGATCACTCGGCACGTTGCAACAGCGGATGAAAGGCGGGACCACCGTGGCGGCCCCGGAGATCAAGTACACCGAAGAGCACGAATGGGTCCAGCGCGTCAGCGAGGACACCGTGCGCATCGGCATCACCGACTACGCCCAGCAGCAGCTCGGCGACGTGGTGTTCGTCCAGCTCCCCGAGGTGGGGCAGCAGGTCGCCGCCGGGGACTCGATGGGCGAGGTTGAGTCGACCAAGAGCGTCTCCGACATCTACGCCCCGGTGACCGGTGAGATCACCGCCGGCAACTCCGCGCTGGAGGACCAGCCGGAGCTGGTCAACTCGGACGCCGCGGGCGAGGGCTGGATGGTGGAGATCCGGCTCGCCGACCCGGAGCAGCTGTCCGGTCTGCTCGACGGCGAGGGTTACCAGAAGCTGATCGACCAGGCATGATCGTCCTGCCGTGAGGCATCCGTGGGACGATGACGGGAGTCGCTCGTTCCGAGGCTGTCCAGGCACGGTACGTTGGGCGCATACTTGGCACGATCTATCCGCGTAGAGGAGAGCTCAGGTGAGCCAAAACAGCGGCTTCGGCGACGTTCCGCCGGAGCAGTCACCGGAGACCACCTCGGTCTTCAGGCCCTTCCTCTCGGAGCCGGAAAGCACCGAGAGCGCGGCCCCGGAACCTGCCCCCGCATCCGGGGTCGATGCGCTGCCGGCGGGTTCCGCCCTGCTGGTGGTCAAGCGCGGCCCCAACGCGGGTTCGCGGTTCCTGCTGGACCGGGAGACCACCAGCGCCGGCCGGCACCCGGACAGCGACATCTTCCTCGATGACGTGACGGTTTCCCGGCGGCACGCCGAGTTCCGCCGCGAGGGCAACGACTTCGTGGTGGTCGACGTGGGCAGCCTCAACGGCACCTACGTGAACCGGGAGCCGGTGGACACCTCGGTGCTCGCCAACGGCGACGAGGTCCAGATCGGTAAGTTCCGCCTGGTGTTCCTGACCGGGCCGATCGATGGGGGCCAGGGCGGCCGCTGAGGCCGTCGAACAGGGCTTTTCAACCCGTCAGCGGGGCGACGCCACACGAGGCGTCGCCCCGCTGACGCATGAGGCAGCTGCGCCGCACGCGCGCGGATGTCGTCCCCTTCGCCGGGAATTTCCCGGCGCCACGAGCGGTTTTCACAGCGCAGCAGGGCATTTCCGGCGGCTTCGACCGGGCCCTGCGCGGTGTATCGTGCTGGGTATTGCTCAACGACGAGCTCGCCAGCGGTCCGGGCCGTGGGCCCCGACAACAACGACCGCGACGGTGGTGGTCCGCCGGGACCGCCGATGGAAGGGCGTGTCCGCCGTATCGCGGGTAGCGTCGGAGGCGTCGGTGCGGGACCCTCGACGGGGATGTCACGCTTCGGCGCGCTGGAGGAGGCGATGTGACGATGAGCAGCGAGATGCGCGTCGTCGGCGTGCGAGTTGAACTACCAGCCAACCAGCCGATCCTGCTGTTGCGCGAGGCTCAGGGCGAGCGCTACCTGCCGATCTGGATCGGGTCGGTCGAAGCGACGGCCATCGCCCTGGAGCAGCAGGGCGTGCGGCCCCAGCGGCCGCTCACGCACGACCTGCTCAAGGACGTCATCGGAGCCCTGGGACGCGACCTGGAGCAGGTGCGGATCACCGACCTGCAGGAGGGCACCTTCTTCGCCGAGCTGGTGTTCGACGGTGATGTGCGGGTGTCCGCGCGGCCGAGCGACTCGGTGGCGCTGGCGCTGCGCATCGGAGTTCCGATCCACGCCGACGAGTCGGTGCTCGACGAGGCCGGGTTGATCATTCCGGACGAGCAGGAGGACGAGGTGGAGAAGTTCCGCGAGTTCCTCGACTCCGTCTCCCCGGAGGACTTCCGCGGTGCCGACACCTGAGGACCGGCGCTTCGGGAACTAGTCCGAACAGACCACACCGGCCCCCGGGTTGCACCAGCAGCCCGGGGGCCGGGTTCTTGCTCCGGCGAACGAGAGCGCCCGCGGCCCGCGCGTCGCGTTGACCCGCCTGCTGAGTGGGCATACCTTCGGACTTACGCGAATTGCCCCGGTGTGATTCAGCCGGTGTACGGCTTCGCGGCCCTGGATCGAAACGGTCCGGGCGCTGGTGATCGTCGTCGTCGGCTTCGGGCCGGACGAGGGGAGGCAGGCGTGGTGGAGGAAGCAGCGACCTCGGATGCTGCGGAGCAGGGTGAGCTGTTCCCCGACGCCTCTGCCCCGGACGAGCTGGTCGGTTACCGCGGGCCGGCGGCCTGCCAGATCGCGGGCATCACCTACCGGCAGCTCGACTACTGGGCTCGCACCAAGCTGGTCGGGCCGTCCATCCGCGGCGCAGCCGGGTCGGGCTCGCAGCGGTTGTACTCGTTCAAGGACATCCTGGTGCTCAAGGTCGTCAAGCGCCTGCTGGACACCGGGGTGTCGCTGCACAACATCCGGGTCGCGGTGGAGCACCTGCGCAAGCGCGGCGTTCAGGACCTGGCGAAGCTGACGCTGTTCAGCGACGGCACCACGGTCTACGAGTGCACCTCCGCGGAGGAGGTGGTCGATCTGCTGCAGGGCGGACAGGGAGTGTTCGGCATCGCGGTCAGCGGTGCGATGCGCGAGATCAGCGGGACCATCCACGAGTTCCCGGCCGAGCGGGCCGACGGTGGCGAGAACATCGAGTCGGCGATCAACGACGAGCTCGCGGCCCGCCGACGCGACCGCCAGGCGGAGACCGGCTGAACGACCGGCATCGTCCATGTGTGCGGTAGCCGACATTGATGGTCTGATAAACCGCGTTGATCGGGTAGTCTGAGCGCCATCGCCGACCCCGTGCGGGAGAGTCCGGTCCTGGTCCTGCCAGGGCAGGCGCCGAAGGAGCAACTCTCCCCGACAACCTCTCAGGCCACCTGGACCGCACGGGCGAGATACCTCTGGAAAGCGGGCACACCTAGTGAGTGGGCCCCGCCGACGGTGCAAGCCCGGTCCGCCGGGTGAAGCTCTCAGGCGTTCGCTCCGCGAACGGGGACAGAGGGGGAGAGCAGCATCTGCTGCCGCCCTTTGTTCGCCGCGATGAGTGAGGTTTTGGCGATGACCGACGCGACGCACGACCGCATCCCTCTGGCCGCGCTGGAGCACGGCAGGCCGTTCGCTGACCGCCACGTCGGGCCGATGCCCGCCGAACTGGCCCGCATGCTCGACGTCATCGGCGTCGGCTCCCTGGAAGAACTGGGCCAGAAGGCCGTGCCGGACACCATCCGCGAGGGAGACCTGCAGCTGTCGCTGCCGGAACCGGCCACCGAGACCGAGGCGCTGGCGGAGCTGCGCGACCTCGCCGGTCGCTGCACCCCGCACACCGAGATGATCGGCCTGGGCTACTACGGCACGGTCACCCCGCCGGTGATCCTCCGCAACGTGCTGGAGAGCCCCGCCTGGTACACGGCCTACACGCCCTACCAGCCGGAGATCTCGCAGGGCCGGCTGGAGGCGCTGCTGAACTTCCAGACCGTGGTCGCCGACCTGGCCGGGGTTCCGGTCTCCAACGCCTCGATGCTCGACGAGGCCACCGCCGCGGCCGAGGGCATGACCCTGGTGCGCCGCGCGGGCAAGTCCAAGTCGTCGCGCTTCCTGGTCGACGCCGACACGCTGCCGCAGACCATCGCGGTCATCGAGACCCGCGCCGAGCCGCTGGGCATCGAGGTCGTGGTGGCCGACCTGACCTCGGGTGAGCTGCCCGAGGGCGAGTTCTTCGGGGCGCTGCTGTCCTACCCGGGTGCCTCCGGCGCGGTGCGCGACCAGGAGGCGCTGATCGCCGCGATCCACGAGCGCGGCGCGAAGGTCGTCGTGGCCACCGACCTGCTGGCGCTGACGCTGCTGCGCGCGCCCGGCGAGATCGGTGCCGACGTCGTCGTGGGCAACACCCAGCGCTTCGGCGTGCCGATGGGCTTCGGCGGTCCGCACGCCGGGTTCATGGCCGTCGCCAAGGGCCTGGAGCGGCAGCTGCCGGGCCGTCTGGTGGGCGTGAGCGTCGACGTCGAGGGCAACCAGGCCTACCGGCTCGCGCTGCAGACCCGCGAGCAGCACATCCGCCGTGAGAAGGCCACCAGCAACATCTGCACCGCGCAGGTGCTGCTGGCCGTGGTCGCCTCGATGTACGCGGTCTACCACGGCCCGGACGGGCTCAAGGCGATCGCGACCCGCGCGCACCGGATGGCCAGCGTGCTCGCCGAGCAGCTGCGCCGCGGCGGCGTCGAGGTCGTGCACGGCGAGTTCTTCGACACCGTGGTCGCCAAGGTCCCCGGCAAGGCCGACGAGGTGCTGGCCGCCGCGCGCCGTGGCGGGGTGAACCTGCGCCGCGTGGACTCCGACCACGTGGGCATCAGCTGCGACGAGACCACCACCCGCGCCCACCTGGCCGTGGTGTGGGAGGCCTTCGGCGTGACCGCCGGTGACGTCGAGCAGCTCGACGTCGAGACCGACGACGCGCTGCCGGGCGCGCTGGCCCGCACGTCGGAGTACCTGACGCACCCGGTGTTCCACACGCACCGCTCCGAGACCTCGCTGCTGCGCTACGTGCGGCAGCTGTCGGACAAGGACATCGCGCTGGACCGCAGCATGATCCCGCTGGGCTCGTGCACGATGAAGCTCAACGCGACCGCGGAGATGGAGCCGATCACCTGGCCCGAGTTCTCCTCGCTGCACCCCTTCGCGCCCGCGCAGGACGCCGAAGGCCTGCTCAAGGTCGTCTCCGACCTGCAGGAGTGGCTCGCGGAGGTCACCGGCTACGACGCGGTCAGCCTGCAGCCCAACGCGGGCAGCCAGGGCGAGTTCGCGGGCCTGCTGGCCATCCGCGCCTACCACCACAGCCGTGGTGAGGCCGAGCGCGAGGTGTGCCTGATCCCGGCGAGCGCGCACGGCACCAACGCCGCCAGCGCCGTGATGGCCGGGATGCGCGTGGTCGTGGTCCGCTGCGACGAGCAGGGCAACATCGAGATGGACCACCTGCGCGAGCTCGTCGGCAAGCACGCTCAGGACCTCGCCGCGATCATGATCACCTACCCGTCCACCCACGGCGTCTACGAGGACACCGTGCGGGAGGTCTGCGGGCTGGTGCACGACGCGGGCGGTCAGGTCTACGTCGACGGCGCGAACCTCAACGCGCTGATCGGGCTGGCCCGGATGGGCAAGTTCGGCTCCGACGTCTCGCACCTGAATCTGCACAAGACCTTCTGCATCCCGCACGGCGGTGGCGGTCCGGGCGTGGGCCCGATCGGCGTCCGCGAGCACCTCTCGCCGTTCCTGCCCAACCACCCGCTGCAGCCCGCCGCCGGCCCTGCGACCGGTGTCGGCCCGATCAGCGCCGCCCCGTGGGGCAGCGCCTCGATCCTGCCGATCTCCTGGGCCTACGTGCGGATGATGGGCGCCGACGGCCTGCGCCGCGCGACCCTGACCGCCGTGGCCGCCGCGAACTACGTGGCGCGGCGGCTGGGCGAGTACTTCCCGGTGCTCTACACGGGTGCGGGCGGCCTCGTCGCCCACGAGTGCATCCTCGACCTGCGGCAGATCAGCAAGACCAGCGGCATCACCGTCGACGACGTCTCCAAGCGGCTCGCCGACTACGGCATCCACGCCCCGACGATGTCGTTCCCGGTCGCGGGCACGCTGATGGTCGAACCGACCGAGAGCGAGAACCTCGCCGAGCTGGACCGCTTCTGCGAGGCGATGATCGCCATCCGCGCCGAGATCGACAAGGTCGTCGCAGGTCAGTGGCCCGCCGACGACAACCCGCTGGTCGGTGCCCCGCACACGGCGGCCAGCCTCGCCAAGGAGTGGGACCACGCCTACTCCCGCGAGGAGGCGGCCTACCCGCTGGGCACGGACGCGATCAAGGTGTTCCCGCCGGTCCGGCGCATCGACGGTGCCAAGGGCGACCGCAACCTGGTCTGCTCCTGCCCACCGTTGGCGGCGTACCAGAGCTGAGTCGGCGGGTCGGTTTGCGCGTCCGGTCGCGACGATGACACGGTGGCCCCTTCAACCGACCGGCTCCGAGAGGAGTTGAGCACCATGCTCACCATCAGTGAGAGCGCCGTTGAGGTCATCAAGCTCGTCCTCGTCGGCGGCGACTCTCCGGCCAGCTCGGGCTTGCGCATCGCGCCGGCCGGGCAGGGGCTGCAGGCGTCGATCGCCGAGGAACCCCAGGAGGGCGACGAGGTGATCGAGGAGAACGGCGTCCGGATCTTCCTGGAGAAGGAGGTCTCGGAGCTCCTGGGCGACAAGACCCTGGACGCCGAGAAGGACAGCAACGGCGAACTCGCACTGGCCGTGCGGGACTGACCCGATCAGGACTTGAGCCGTCGACCCGGGCGTTGCGCCCGGGTCGACGGCTTTTTCGGGCCTGATTGCGACGAGCACCTCTTGCCAGGACCTGGTGATAGCGGGTGATCGGCAACTACCCTTGACCGGCGGTTGTTCCACCCGGGAGCACCGGCTCGCAGGAGAGGAAGTCCAGTGCCGACCACGACGCTCGCCATGCACATGAGCGACGGGCTGCTCGACGCCCGCACGGCGGTCCTGTTCGCCGTCGTGGCGATAGCCGGCCTGGCGGTGGCGCTGGTGCGCGCGAGGGCCGATCTGGACGACCGAACGGCCCCGATGGCCGGGCTGGTCGCGGCGTTCGTCTTCGCCGCGCAGATGATCAACTTCCCGGTGCTGCCCGGTGTGAGCGGACACCTGCTCGGCGGTGCGCTGGCCGCGATCCTGGCGGGCCCGAGGGTCGGGGCGCTGTGCGTGGCGATCGTGCTGGTCGTGCAGTCGTTGCTGTTCGCCGACGGCGGCCTGACGATGCTCGGCGCGAACATCACGAACATGGCGTTGATCGGCACCGCCGTCGGCTACCTGGTGGCGCTCGCGCTGCGGAAGCTGGCCACTCGCAGCCGCGCCGGGCTGCTGGCCACCGCGTTCATCGCGGGGTGGGTCAACACCGTGCTCGCCTCCTGCGGGTTCCTGCTCGAGTACGCCATCGGTGGGGCCGCCGGGTTCGGCCTGGCCACGGTCTCGGTGGCGATGATCGGCGTGCACTGCCTGATCGGGCTCGGCGAGGGTCTGATCACCGCCGCCACGGTCGGCGCCGTCGCCTCGGCCCGGCCGGACCTGGTCCACCTGTTGCGCGGTGCCCGGCGCGAGGAGGTCGCCCGATGAAGCGCTTTCTGCTGATCTTCGCCCTGGTCGTGCTCGCCGTCGCCGGGGGAGTCGCCTACTTCGCCGACTCCGACCCGGACGGTCTCGACGCCGTCACCCAGCAGGGCTGCGCGGTGGTGCAGACCGAGCGCGGCGAGTCGCTGGAGGGCAACTGCATCGCCCAGCACGCGGGCGACCACGCCTTGGCCGACGGCCCGCTGGCCGACTACGCCGTCGGCGGTGACGAGAGGTTCACCGGTGTCGCCGGGGTCATCGGCGCGGTGGTCACCCTCCTCGCGGCGGGCGGGCTGTTCTGGGGACTGCGTCGCCGCTCCGGTTCAGAGGAGGCGTAGGTGGGCACCGGGCACGCCGACGCCCTGCACCTGCCCGGTGACACGGCGGTGCACCGGCTCGACCCGCAGGTGAAGATCACCGCTGCGTTCCTGCTGGTGCTGTGCGTGGTGGCCACGCCGCGCGAGATCTTCTGGGCCTTCGGCGGCTACGCGGTGCTGCTCGCCGCGCTGGCCGCCGTCGCGCGCATCCCGCCGCGCTGGCTGGCCGCGCGACTGCTGATCGAGGTGCCGTTCGTGGTGCTGGCGCTGCTGCTGCCGTTCACCGCGGGCGGCCCGAGCACCGAGGTCGCCGGCGTCGGGCTGTCCACCGAAGGGCTGCTGGCCGGGTTCAACATCATGGCCAAGGGCACGCTCGGTCTCGGGACCTCGCTGCTGCTGGCGGCCACCACCGCGCCGCGCGAGATCGTGCTCGGCCTGCAGCGGCTGCGCGCGCCGAAGCTGGTGATCACCATCATCACCCTGATGCTGCGCTACGCCGAGGTGATCGTCGCCGAAGCCGGCCGGATGCGGATCGCGCGGATCTCCCGGGGGCACGACCCCCGGTTCCTGTGGCAGGTCGGGGCGACCGCGCGCGGCGTCGGCAGCCTGTTCATCCGCTCCTACGAGCGCGGCGAGCGCGTGCACCTGGCGATGCTCTCGCGCGGGTGGGAAGGCGAGATGCCGGAGCTGGAACCGGCTCGCCGCACCTCGTGGAAGACCTGGAGCACGGGCCTGGCCGCGCCCGCCGCAGCGGCCGTCGTACTGGGGGTGTCGTTGTGGACCGCGTGACCGAGCAGCCCGCCGGGGTCCGCGAAGCGGTGACCGCGCCCGCGCTGGAGATCTCCGGTCTGGCGCACGCCTACCCGGACGGGCATCGCGCGCTGCACCACGTCGACCTGCGGGTCGAGCCGGGAGAGCGGGTCGCCGTGCTCGGCCCCAACGGCGCGGGCAAGACGACGCTGACCCTGCACCTCAACGGCGTGCTGCGGCCCACGGCGGGTGGCATCACCGTGGGCGGGCTGCCGGTGGAGCCCCGGCACCTCAAGGAGATCCGCCGCCGCGTCGGCCTGGTCTTCCAGGACCCCGACGACCAGCTGTTCATGCCGACCGTCCGGGAGGACGTCGCGTTCGGACCGGCCAACTTCGGGGCGCGAGGCGCCGAGCTCGAACAGCGCGTCCGGGAGGCGCTGGACGCGGTCGGGATGGCCGAGCACGCCCACCGCTCACCGCTGCACCTGTCCGGCGGCCAGCGCAAGCGCGTCGCGCTGGCCGCGGTGCTGGCGTGCCGCCCGGAACTGCTGGTGCTCGACGAGCCCTCGGCGAACCTGGAACCGGTCGCGCGCCGCGAGCTCGCGGAGGTGCTGCTCGCCGTGGGCGGGACGACGCTGATGGTCACCCACGACCTGCCCTACGCGCTGCAGCTGTGCCCGCGCAGCGTGATCATCGACGACGGAAGGGTGGTCGCGGACGAGGCCACCGCCGAACTGCTCGCCGACGAGGAGCTGCTCGCCTCACACCGGCTGGAGCTCCCGTTCGGGTTCCGCGTGCCGTGACCGCTTGACCCCCGCCATCCGGGGAGTGACCGTGATCACGGTCCGCGCGACGGGGAGGTCAGGCGATGTTCGACAGGTCCGGCATCGAACGCGACGAGCGGGGCATCGCCCACTACACCGGGCTGTCCGAGTCGCTGGTGGAGATGCTGCGAGGCACCGTCGAGCGGTTCGGCGACCGCGAAGCGCTGGTGGAGGTCGGCGGCGGTCGGCTGACCTACCGGGAGCTGTGGGACCGAGCCGCCCGGGTCGCCGGTGGGCTGCGCGAGGCCGGGATCTCCCGCGGCGACCGCGTCGCCAACCTGCTGCCCGCCGGCGTCGACTGGGTGCTGGCGTTCCTCGGCACGCAGCTGGCCGGAGCGATCGCGGTACCGGTCAACACCCGCTTCGCCAAGCCCGAGGTCGACTACGTGCTGGCCGATTCCGGCGCGGCGTTCACCTTCCACCCCGGTGAACCGCTGCCGGACGGACCACCCTTCACCGTCGACGACCTCTCCCGGGACGAGGTGGCGGCGATCTTCTACACCAGCGGCACCACCGGGCGCCCCAAGGGTGCGATGACCACCCACGAGAACTTCCTGTCCAATGTGGAGAACGTGTGCCGGGTGAAGGGCATCGACGTCGAGAACGGCTGGCGGACGCGCAATCTCGTGTCCGTTCCGCTGTTCCACGTCACCGGCTGCAACACGCAGCTGCTGCTGCAGCTCTCCTACGGCGGATCGACCGTGGTGATGCCGTCCTTCGACGTGCGGCAGTTCCTGCGGGTCATCGCCGAGGAGCGGATCAACCTGTTCACCACGGTGCCCGCGATCTACGCGCTCGCGCTCAAGCAACCGGACTTCGCGGAGTTCGACACGTCCTCGGTCGAGCACGTCTCCTACGGCGGTGCTCCCATGGCGCCCGCGCTGGTCGAGCGCATCAAGGCGGCGTTCCCGCGTGCGCGGGTGGGCAACGGCTTCGGGCTGACCGAGACCTCCTCGATCTCCACGTTCCTGCCGCACGAGCACTCCGTCGCCCACGCCGACTCGGTGGGGTTCCCGGCACCCGTGGTCGACGTTGCGGTGGACGAACCCGACCCGGGCACGGGCGTGGGCGAACTGCTGATCCGCGGGCCCAACGTCGTCGTCGGCTACTGGAACAAGCCCGAGGCCACGGCATCGACGTTCGTCGACGGCTGGCTCCGCACCGGTGATCTCGCCCGCGTGGACGACGCCGGGTTGGTCTACATCGTCGACCGGGCCAAGGACGTGATCAACCGGGGTGGCGAGAACGTCTACTCCGTGGAGGTCGAGAACGCGCTGGCTGCCGCGCCGGGCGTGGTGGAGGCGGCGGTCGTCGGTGTGCCGGACGACGTGATGGGGGAGAAGGTCGGCGCGGTCATCGTCGCCGACGACGACTTCGACGCCGAACGGCTGCTGGCCCATCTCGAGGACCACCTGGCGGATTTCAAGATCCCGCAGTTCCTGCACCTCAGCGAGCGGCCGCTGCCGCGCAACCCCGGCGGCAAGCTCCTCAAACGCGACCTGCGTTCCACCTCCACCTGGCAGGGACCTCTCTGGGGTCGGTGAGCGCGTTCTGGTCCGACCCGTCCATGGGTGAAGTCCTTTTCGTCCGGTCAGTTCGGACCAGGACCGCCCGCTGCTGCGATGAACGACTCATCGCGAGGGCGCTCCGCTGCGGGTTACCGTTGACCCGAACTGATTCGCGGTGCGAACGATCGAGGGTGGATGTCAGAGCAGTCGCGCGGGAAGTACGCGCTGATCCTGGGCGGGATGTCGGCGTTCGGGCCGCTGTCGATGGACATGTACCTCCCCGCCCTCCCGGCGATCTCCGGCGAGCTGAACGCGGGCGCATCCCAGGTGCAGCTGTCGCTGATGGCTTGCACGATCGGGCTCGCGCTGGGGCAGCTGGTCATGGGACCGCTGTCGGACACCTACGGCCGTCGCCGCCCGCTGCTCATCGGTGTCGTCGTCTTCGCCCTCGCCTCGCTGGCCTGCGCGCTCGCGCCCTCCGCCTACGCGCTGGCCGCGCTGCGGCTGGTGCAGGGCTTCGGTGGCGCGGCCGGGATCGTGATCGCGCGAGTCGTGGTGCGCGACCTGTTCTCGGGCGTCGCGCTGGCGAAGTTCTTCTCCCTGCTGATGCTGGTCAACGGTGTGGTCCCGGTGCTCGCGCCGGTGCTGGGAGGACAGCTGCTGCGGGTCACCTCGTGGCGCGGGGTGTTCGTGACGCTGTGCGCGATCGGTGCGGCGCTGCTGGTCGCCGCGCTGCTGGCGCTCCCCGAGACCTTGCCGCCGGAGCAGCGGCGTCCCGGCAGCCTGCCGCAGACCCTGCGCACCTTCGGCGGGTTGCTGCGCGACCGGATGTTCATCGGTTTCGCGCTGTCGGCAGCACTGGCCTTCGCCGCGATGTTCGCCTACATCTCCGGTTCTTCGTTCGTGCTGCAGGACGTCCACCACCTCTCGCCGCAGATGTTCAGCGTGGTCTTCGGCGTGAACTCGATCGGCATCGTGGCGATGGGTCAGATCAACGGACTGCTGGTCGGCAAGGTCGACTCGCGGCGGCTGCTGGCGATCGGGCTGAGCTGCAACGCCCTCGGCGGCATCTCCGTGGCGGCCTCGACGGTGCTGGGCCTGGGGCTGTTCGCGCTGCTGCCCGCCCTGTTCGTGACCGTGGCCAGCATCGGCCTGGTGTTCCCGAACGCCACCGCTCTCGCCTTGTCCGGGCACCGCGAGACGGCCGGGAGCGCCTCGGCGCTGCTGGGCGTGCTGCAGTTCATGATCGGCGGGCTCGTCTCCCCGCTGGTCGGCATCGCCGGCTCGGACACCGCGGTCCCGATGGGTCTGGTGATGGGCGCGCTGTCGGCCTCGGCAGTCGTCGTGTTCGCGGTGATGACCAGGCGATCTGGGATCACGCGGGCTGCGGCGCAGCCCAGGTGAGGATGTCGCGGCAGGTGTCGATGAGCCGTTGCCGCAGGCCCGCGGCCTCCTCGGCGAACTCGCGCTGCCGCCGGACGTAGTCGGCGCGCCCCTGCGGGGTCTCGATCGGCACCGGTTCGTACCCGAGCTCGGAGAGGTCGTAGGGGCTGGCGCACATGTCCAGCTCGCGCACCCGCACCGCCAGTTCGAAGCAGTCGGCGATGAGCTCACCGGGCACGAAAGGGTCGAGCTTGTAGGCCCACTTGAACAGGTCCATGTTCGCGTGGAGGCAGCCCGGCTGCTCCAGCCGGACCTGGTCGGCTCGGGACGGTTGCAGCTCGTTGAGCGGGCGGGCCTGCGGGGTGAAGAACCGGAACGCGTCGTGGTGGGTGCAGCTGATCGGCATCGACTCCACGACCTCATCGGTGCCGTCGTGCCCCAGCCGCAGCGGCCAGCCGCTGTGCCGGACGTCGCCCGGCTCGGTGCGGTAGACCATCGCCCACTCGTGCAGCCCGAAGCAGCCCAGCCGGGCCGGGCGGGAGGCGGTCGCGCTGAGCAGGCCGAGGATGAACTCCGCCGAGTCGCGCCGCTTGTCGGTCAGCGCCGCCGGGTCCAGCGCCACACCGTCCGCTGTCTCGGTGAAGCCCTTGCGGGACAAGAACTCCTGGCCGTCTTCCAGCGCGACGCCGACACCGGGCTGCCAGCGCTCCAGCCGGGCGGGGCGGAACGAGTAGTAGGTGAACAGGAAGTCCAGCACCGGGTGTGCGCGGTGCTGGTGCTGACGTCGGCGGTGGGGCTCGGTCCACTGGGCGACCCGTTCCCGGTGCGCGGTCCGCCGCTCGCGCCACTCCTGCTTGCTCAACACCAACATCGCTGGTCAGGGTATCAGTGGCGGAACTGCACCCAGTCCAGCTGGAGGATCTCGCTGGGGACGGTCCCGCTGACGACCAGGTAGACCGTGTGCGTACCGGTGATACCTCGGAAGAACGGTGCTCTCGAGGTCATTGGCAAGGGGGCATTGTCGGGACGACCGATCCTGAGCTCGCTGATGTACTCGCCCGTGGGGCTGTCCAGCCGAAGGGTGATCCTGCCGCCGTCGGACACCGACCGCGTGGTGCGGAATCGGAGGACCATCCCGTTGGCGGGGCTGGCGCCGAAATCGACCCCGTCGAACCGCATCACGTCACCCGATCTCAGCGGGGCGGCGTAGGTGGCACCGTTCGAGGACACGGTGTGCAGCGGGCGGCCGATCCAACCGGATCTCTCGGCCTCGATCACCTCGAAGGCGCTGCCGATCGGTTCGCTGGGCTTGATCTCCGTGCTCTCGTTCTCGTTCTCGGACGAGTCCTCGGTGACCACCGCGTAGCCGAGCGCCAGTCCGGCCACGACCACCAGCGCCGTCGCAGCGATGATGATCCGCCGCCGGCGGCGGCGCGGCGCCGCGGGTTCCGGCTCGTGCGAGTGCTCGGACTGCGCGGGCGGGACGGGCTGCGCGGCACGCACCTGCTGCGGCGGGATCGGCGGGCGCGGGGGCGGCGTGACCCGCGGGACCGATTGGCGGCGCTCGGCGGGCCGGGACTCGCGCGGCGCGTACACCGGCGGCACCGGGTGCGCGGAGACCGACGGGACCGGCCGCCGGCTCGGGAGGCGCTCGGTCGCCTCCGGGGTGTTGGGGTCCAGCAGCGGCTCGAACGGTTCGTCGCCGGCGTGGCGGACGATCTCGTGCAGCCTGCGGCGCACCTCCACCAGCGGCATCCGGCGCTGCGGGTCCTTCATCAGGAGCCCGCCCAGGACCTCGCCGATCGGTCCGGTCTGGTGGTGGCGGGGGAGCGGCCCGTGCACGATCGCGCTGATGATGACCAGCGGATCGCTGGTCTTGTCGTACGGCGGGCGGCCCTCGGCGGCCGAGTAGAGCGTGGCGCCGAGGCTCCAGAGATCCGCCTGGGAATCGAGGGCGCCCCGGCGCGCGATCTCCGGTGGCAGGTACGCGGGCGTGCCCAGCAGCATCTCGGACCGGGTCATGGTGGTCTCGGCGATGTTGCGGGAGAGCCCGAAGTCGGCGAGCTTGACCTGCCCTCGCGGTCCGAGCAGCACGTTGCCCGGTTTGACGTCGCGGTGCACGATGCCGACCCGGTGAGCGGCGTCCAGCGCCGCGGCCACACCGTCGATCATGACGGCCAGCTGGTAGTGGTTGAGCGCGCGGTGCTTCTTCAGGATCGCCGACAGGCTCCGCCCCGGCACCAGTTCCATGACCACGAACGGACCGGAGACGTCCTCGCGGACCACGTCGTAGAGCATCACGGTGTTGGGGTGGCTGAGGGTCGCCATCGCCCGCGCTTCGCGCAGGGCTCGTTCGCGCAGGTCAGCGGCCCCTTCTTCGGGCAGGTCAGCGGGCAGGTGGAGTTCCTTGACCGCCACCGGGCGCTCCAGGACCTCGTCAGTCCCGGACCAGACGTAGCCCATCCCGCCCTTGCCGATGGTGCGGTCCAGCCGGTACCTGCCGCCGATCACGCGGCCCGAAGAAGATGTGTCCGCGTGGGACGGCGAGAGCTGATCTTCTCGCACGCATGGACACTACCGAGCGGAGTTCCTGGTTCGCGCCGGGGGCATCCCCGGCGCGAACTGGGAAAACGGGATTTTGCAGCCGTTCGGGCAATCCCGTGCACCCGTGGTTTCGATATGAAGTTGGGCCATCTGGAGGAGGCGCGTCCGTCCGCGCCTCCTCCGGTCAGTGGACGTGGGTGCCGTCGCGGACGGTGCCCACGTACTCCTCGACGAGGTCTTCCAAGGCCACCACGCCGACCGCGGCACCACCGGCGTCCACGGCCGCGGCCAGGTGGCTTCCCGCCCGGCGCAGCGACGTCATGGCCTCGTCCAAGCGCGCGGTCACCGGCACCGTCGGCAGGTCGCGCCGCCGGGCGTCGGAGATCGGCGTCTGCGGGTCGTCGCCCGCCTGGTCGAGCACGTCCTTGATGTGCAGGTAGCCCAGCAGCCTGCCGTCGTCGCCGCGCACCGGGAACCGGGAGAAGCCGGTGTCGGCCACCAGCCGCTCCACATCGCCCAGCGTCGGATGGCCCGGCAGCGTCGTGACCTCCGGGAGCGGGACCAGGACGTCGGCGACGGTGTGCTCCACCGACGACAGCGTCTGGGCGAGCCTGCGGTGCTCGGAGTGCTCCAGCAGCCCCTCGCGCCGCGACTCCACCAGCAGCTCGGCCAGCTCGGCGGAGGTGTAGGCGGTCTCCAGCTCGTCCTTCGGCTCGATCCGCAGCAGCTTGAGCACCGCGTTGGCCATCATGTTGAACAGCGCGATGAACGGGCGCGCCAGCTGCACGAACCCGACCAGCGCGGGCACCAGCCACAGCGCCATGCGCTCCGGCTCGGCCAGCGCCAGGTTCTTCGGCACCATCTCGCCGACCAGCACGTGCAGGATCACCACGATCGTCAGGGCGATCGTGAACGCCACGGCGTGCGTCACCGGCTCCGGGATGCCCAGAGCGCTGAACGGCGCTTCGAGGGTGTGCGCGACGGCGGGCTCGCCCAGCCGTCCCAGACCCAGCGAGCACAGCGTGATGCCCAGCTGCGCGCTGGTGAGCATCAGCGAACCCTCCTGGCTCGCCTTGATCACCGTGCGCGCCCGGCCGACCCCTTGGGCCAGCAGGGCCTCCAGCCGGTCACGGCGGGAGGACAGCAGGGAGAACTCCGCGCCCACGAACAGCGCGTTGAGCAGCAGCAGGAGGACGCCGAGCAGCAGTGCGTAGGAGTCGCTCATCGGGCCGCCTCCATCGCCTCGGCCTGGGCCGGCTGCTTGGTGAGGCGCAGCTCGGCGATGCGGTGCTTGTCCATGCGCATGACGGTCAGCCGCCAGTCCTCCAGTTCGAGCTGGTCACCGACCGACGGGATCCGGCCCAGCCGCCACAGCAGCAAGCCGGCCACGGTCTCGTAGTCGCCCTCGGGCATCTCGAAGCCGGTGGCCTCGGCGAGCTCGTCGGGGCGCAGCAGACCGGAGATCAGCCACGAGTCCTCGCCGAGCCTGCGCACGGCGGAGATCTCCAGCCGGTCGTGCTCGTCGCGCACGTCGCCGATGATCTCCTCGACCACGTCCTCCAGGCTCACGATGCCCGCGGTGCCGCCGTACTCGTCGACGACGACCGCCAGCTGGAGGCCCGATCCGCGCAGCCGGTTGAGCAGCGCGTCGCCGTCCAGCGTGGCCGGCACCGTCGGCACCGGGCGGGTCAGCGTCTCCACGCGGGTGGACTCCCGGCGCGAGGCCGGGACGCCGAACGCCTGCTTGACGTGCACGACGCCCTGGATCTCGTCGAGGTCGCCGCCGTGCACCGGGAACCGGGAGAACCCGGTCCGGCGGGCGAGGTCGAGCAGGTCCACGAGGGTCTCGCCGACCTGCAGCGACGCGACCCGCACGCGCGGGGTCATCAGCTCTTCCGCGCTGCGGTCGCCGAAGCGCAACGAGCGGTCCATCAGCCGGGCCGTGGACTCGTCGAGCGTGCCGTGCGCGGCGCTGGAACGCACGATCGAGCCGAGCTCGTCGGGGGAGCGCGCCGAGCGCAGCTCCTCCTGGGGCTCGATGCCGAGCCTGCGCACCACCCAGTTCGCGCTGTTGTTCATGGCGTCGATCAGCCACTTGAACACCTGCGAGAACCGCGCGTGGTAGCCGGACACGGCGCGCGCCGTGGGCAGCGGGCGAGCGATGGCGAGGTTCTTCGGCACCATCTCGCCGAAGACCATCGACAGCGCCGTCGCCAGCAGGATCGCCAGCGCCAAGGACACGCCCTCGGCCACGCCCAGCGGCATGCCCAGGGCCGTCAGC
Organism: Saccharopolyspora terrae; assembly: GCF_004348435.1. Taxonomy (NCBI): domain Bacteria; kingdom Bacillati; phylum Actinomycetota; class Actinomycetes; order Pseudonocardiales; family Pseudonocardiaceae; genus Saccharopolyspora; species Saccharopolyspora terrae. The sequence continues at coordinate 72,002 of NZ_SMKS01000011.1, forward strand.
ACGGGCTGGATCAGGTCACCGATGAGCGGCTCGGCCACGTAACCGGTGATCAGGGTGGTCAGGGTGATCGCGACCTGCGCGCCCGAGAGCTGGAACGACAGCGTGCGGTGCGCGCGCTGCACGGCGCGGGCCCGCTTGTCGTCCACGGAGTGCACGTGCGCGTCCACCGTGGAGCGTTCCAGCGAGGTCAAGGAGAACTCCGCTGCCACCGCGAGACCGGTGCCCAGCGTGAGCACTGCGATGAACAGAAGGCCGACAACGGCCAGCAGGATTTCGATCAACCCTCGGCCCGCCTCGTGTGAGTGACCGACGATCGGAGATAGCCGGGTCTACTGCCCGGCTCGGTACTGCTTCCCTCTGGGGATTGTGCCGCTGGCACTGAAGTGCTCACTCCCGTGAATTGAATGGACCAGTTGAAAAGGTCATACCGAGTATACCGGCGCTGATGGGATGCGATCGGTAGCGGCGCGATCACGATTCCCGGGTTTCCCGGAGTTCGGCGGCGGCCGGATGTGCGCGCCGGTGCTCCTCGCGGCACGCTCCGACCTGCTGCGTTGGGGCGGAGGGGAGTCCGTTGTGGCCGGTCGTTGGCTGCTTCTCGCCCCGATGGTCTGATCCAGTCTACCTAGAAGTAACCTGCGACAAAGTTGTCGCGGTCACCGCCGCGCTGAACAATCACGAGAGGACGTGATCGTGAGCACACCCACGGTTGCGGACGCGCCGCAGAAGGGTTTCTTCGGACACCCGCGCGGTTTGTTGACGCTGTTCTTCACCGAGATGTGGGAGCGGTTCTCCTACTACGGCATGCGCGCCATTCTGGCGTACTACCTCTACTACGCCGTGTCCGAAGGCGGCCTGGGAATTCCCGAATCGACCGCGCTGTCGGTGGTCGGTGTCTACGGCGCCTCGGTCTACATGACCGGCGTCCTCGGCGGCTGGCTGGCCGACCGGGTCGTCGGAGCCCAGCGCGCGGTCCTCTACGGCGGCGTGATCATCATGCTCGGCCACATCGCGCTGGCCCTGCCCGGTGGCATGACCACCGTGCTGGTCGGCCTGGTGCTGCTGGTCATCGGCACCGGCCTGCTCAAGCCGAACGTCTCCGGCCTGGTCGGCGGCCTCTACGACGAGCAGGACAACCGCCGCGACGCCGGGTTCTCGATCTACTACATGGGCATCAACCTGGGTGCCTTCATCGCGCCCTTCGTCGTGGGCACCCTCGGCGAGAAGGTCAACTGGCACCTGGGCTTCGGTGCGGCCGCGGTCGGCATGGCGCTCGGCCTGGTCCAGTACACGCTGGGTCGCAAGAACCTCGGCAGCGCGGGCCTCGTCCCGGTCAACCCGCTGCCCGCCGAGCACAAGGGCCGCGTCCTGGGCCGCGCGGGCGGCATCGCGCTGGGCTTCGTCGTGGTGCTGGTCGCGCTCTCGGCGACCGGCGTGATGGGGCTCGACGGTCTGGTCAACCTGATCAGCATCATCTCCGCGGTGCTGCCGATCATCTACTTCGTGGTGATGCTCTCCAGCAAGGAGATCACCAAGGTGGAGCGCGACAGGCTGATCGCCTACATCCCGCTGTTCCTGGCCACCGCGCTGTTCTTCCTGCTGTTCGAGCAGCAGCCGAACACGCTGGCGAACCTGGCCGAGGCCGACACCGACCTCAACGTCCTCGGGTTCGCCGTCCCGGCCTCGTGGTTCCAGTCGGTCAACCCGCTGGCGATCATCATCCTGGCGCCGGTGATGGCCGCGCTGTGGATGAAGCTGGGCTCGCGGCAGCCGTCGACCCCGCAGAAGTTCGTGGGCGGTCTGTTCTTCGTCGGCGTGTCGTTCCTGTGGGTCGTGCTGTCGAAGTTCGCCGCCGGTGACGACGGCAAGCACCTGCCGATCATGCTCGCGCTGGTGTTCGTGATCATGACCGTGGGTGAGCTGATGCTCTCGCCGGTCGGCCTGTCGGCGACCACGAAGCTCGCGCCGAAGGTCTTCACCTCGCAGATGATGGGCCTGTACTTCCTGGCCCCGGCGATGGGCCAGGGACTGGGTGCCCAGGCGGTGAAGCTGTACTCGGTGGAGAACCAGCAGCTGTACTTCTCGATCGTCGGCCTCGCCACGATCGGGTGTGCAGTCCTGCTGCTGGTCTCGGCGCGCACCATCAAGCGCTACATGCACGGCGTGAACTGACGGTTCAGCGCATGAAGAAGGCCGGTCCCGTTCCCGGGGCCGGCCTTCTTCGTCGTTGCGGCGAGGATCAGCGCAGGTCGAAGGTGCGGGAGTCCCGCGTCTCCGACGCCGACGGGTCCGGCTCGGGGTGGCCCGGGATGGCGACGTCCTCGGCCGGCAGGGCGCCGTGCACCAGGTAGTCCGCGCCGATCCGGTCCGCCTCGGCGTTGCCGGACAGCGCCCAGACCCCGTGCTTGCCCGCGTCGCGCTCGGTGACCAGCACCGACGACGGCAGCGAGTGGTGCATCTCGACAGCACCCGCGTACGGGGTCGCCACGTCGTGCTCGGAGTTGAACATCAGCACCGGCGGCAGCTTCTCACCGGTGATCTTCGTGGGTTGCTGCCGGGGCGCGTGCCAGGTGCGGCACGGCGCGACGGTCCAGCTGTTGAACCAGGCGGCGAACGGGTTCCCGGTCGCCATCCGGTGGGAGTCGCGCTCCCACTCCGCGCGGCGGGTCGGCCAGGGCGCGTCGGCGCACTCCACGGCGTTGTAGATCGCGTTGCCGTTCTCGGCCATCGCGTCCTTCGGGGTGACCATCGCGGCCAGCGCGCGGTCGTCACCCCGCAGCTGAAAGTCGGCGAGCCCCTGCGCCAGCGGCTGCCAGTCGGACTCGCCGTAGAGCGCGTTGAAGCTGATCTCGATCAGCTCCGACGGGCCCAGCGGTCCGCGCGGTGCCTTCCGCAGCTCCTCCTGCGTGCGCTGCCACGCCGCCTTCACCGCCAGCCCCTCGGTGCCGAGGTGGAAGACCCGGTCGTGCCGGGCGACCCAGTCGAAGAAGTGGTCGAGCCGCTGCTGCGCGGCCACGTCCTGGGCGAGGTTGTTGCCGTACCAGATCTCCGAGACGTCGGGGTTGACCGAGCTGTCCAGGACCATCCGGTCCACCCGCTCCGGGAACAGCTGCCCGTAGACCGCGCCGAGGTAGGTGCCGTAGGAGTAGCCGAGGAAGCTGATCTTCTGCTCGCCCAGAGCGGCCCGGATCAGGTCCATGTCGCGGGCGTTGGTGGGCGTGTTCAGGTGCGGCAGGTACTTCCCGGCGCGCTGCGCGCAGCCGTCGGCGTAGGCCTGCGCGCGCTGCCAGTTGGTCTCGCGGGCGGCGGGGGAGTCCGGGTCGGGCAGCGGGTTGGCCCAGTAGGTCGCCGGGTCCACGCAGCTGATCGGGGTGCTGTGCGCGGTGTTGCGGGTGTCGAAGCCGATCAGGTCGTAGGAGTCGCGCACCTGCGGCGGCACCCGACCGCCCAGCGTGCCCGCGAACTCGGCGCCGGGGCCTCCGGGCCCGCCGGGGTTGACCAGCAGCGACCCGCGCCGCGCCTGCGGGTTCCGCGCGGGCAGTTTGGAGATCAGGATCTGCACCCGCTCACCGGCGGGGTTGGCGTGATCGAGCGGGACCTCGACGGTCGCGCAGCTCAGCTGCGGGTGCGGCGTGGCGATGTCCTGCGGGCACTGCCCGAACTGCAGGGCAGGTCGGGGCGCCGCGATGCTCGCCGCGGGTGGCGCGACGGCCAGTGCCGCGACCGCAGCCAGACCGAGCGCGATCGAACGCTTCACGTGGGGGGCTCCTCAGACGCGTGGAGGCAGTTGATCTCGCAGCGTAGGAGCGGCGGCGGTGGCGACCTACGGACTCAGTGCCGTGTCGCCGGAAGGGGATGTCAGCTTCGCCCGGCCAGGTGAGCGTCGGTGCCCAGCTCGCGCGGCAGCTCGTCGAGGACCTGGGTCGTGCGGTCCAGCCACCGGATGCTGCGGTGCAACGACGTCGGTCCGTCGGTGAGCGATTCGGCCAGGTCGTGCAGCTCGTCGGAGCGTCGGTGCGCCGCCGCGATCGCCTCCTCGAACGGGACCTGCCCCTCATCGGTGAGGGACTCGGCGGCGTCGGCCAGCGCCCACAGCTGCTCGGCCAGCCGCTCGCGGGTGTCGGCGTCGACCATCTCGGCGGTGTCGCCCAGCGCCACCGAGAGGTTGCGGACGTAGTAGGCGCAGCCGCTGAGCTTGGTGGCCGTGCGCTGCACCTGGCTGCGCCGGGACCGGAACCGGTAGGCCGTGAGCGGGTTCGCGCTGGTGAGCACCTGCTGCAGCGCGTCGTCGAGCGCGCGCGTGGGTTCCTGCAGGCCCGAGGCCGTGCCCTGCTCGCTGAGCTCGGTCCCGGTGCTGCGCAGGAAGTCCCGCAACGCCTTGAGGAACTCGCCGGTGTTGGTGCGGACCAGCTCGCGGGTTCGGGTGGGCAGCACGAACACCGCCGCCAGCACCCCGGCCAGCGCCCCGACCGCGGTCTCGGCCAGGCGCGTCTCCAGCACCGAGGCGTCGAAGGTGCCGAGCATCCCGTACAGCGCTCCGAGCAGGGTGGTGATGAAGAAGGTCATCGCGGCGTAGGAGTAGCCGACGAAGTAGAACGCCAGGAACACGCACAGCAGGATCACCGACAGCTCGGCGGTGAGGTCCCCGCTGACCTGTGCGGCGACCACGATGCCGGCCAGCACGCCGAGGATGGTGCCCGCCGTGCGCTGCCAGGCGCGCACCAGCAGCTCGCCGCGGCTGTTGGCGCTGATGAACACCACGAACGCGGTGATCACCGCCCAGTACCAGCGGTTCGGTGAGACGAGCTGGCCGAGCACGATCGCCAGGCCCGCGGCCACGGTGACCTGGATGGCGGTGCGCAGCTCCGGTCGGGCCAGCCCGGTCTGCTCCTCGCCGGACTCCTCGGTGTCCTCCTCGGCCGCGCTGTCCGGTTCGTCCCGCTGCTCGCCCAGCTCACCGGCCGCTTCGGCGAGCTCGGCCAGTTCGGTGCCGAGCCTGCGGACCGCCATCGCCAGGTCGACCGACCCGCGGTCCTCGATCTGCTCGGACACCCGCCGGGTGGCCTCCCGGATCTCGCGCGGGCGGCTCTCCAGCACCGACAGCAGCGCGCCGACCGCGTGCGGCACGGCACCACCACCGCTGGGGTGGTCGACCAGTCGCAGCAGCCGCGTCACCAGGTTCTCCGCGGCCAGCTCCACGTCCAGGATCCGCTGCCGGAGCACGTCGCGGCCGGACTCGGAGAGCTCGTCCATCCGGCCGACCGTGGTCTGCAGCATCAGCGAGGTCTCGTTCAGCCGAGTCGAGCGGTTGTGCAGCTTGCGCCGCCGGCCTGCGGACGTCGGTTGGTCGGCGACGTCGCGCACCGCGTGCAGCAGCCCGTGCACCTGGGCGCGCAGCGTGCGGCGGCCGCGCGCCAGCACTCCTTCGGGATCGTCGCGCAGCACCAGGAACCGCAGGGCGGCGGCCATGATCGTGCCGATGAGCACCGCCGCGACCAGCGCGGGGAACTGCGCGAGCTGCGGGCGCAGGAACATCGCGAAGAAGTAGCCCATGAACGCGACCATGCCCAGCGGGAAGTACCGCGGGCCGAACCTGCGCACGTACACGGCCACGAAGATGACCAGCAGGAAGACCCCGCTGTGCAGCGGCGGCGAGAACTGGGTGGCGATCGCCAGACCGAGGGCCGCCAGCACCGGCAGCGGCAGCAGCGCGTAGGTGATGGCCTGGCCGCGCCGGTCCGGATCGTTGACGCCGAGCGAGCCGTTGATGGCCACGACCGCGCCGATCATGGCGCTCGGCAGCGGCTGGCCCCACCAGGCCAGCAGCGGCACCGCGGTGGCCAGCGTCAGCGCCACGGCGAGGGTGACGCGCACGGCGGTGCGCAATCTCCGCAACGACGGATCGGAAGCGAGGAAGCGGTTCCACCACTCGCTGCCCATGCCGCGGGTTCTCCTTCGCCTCAGCTGTCGTTGGCGTGAGATTACGCCGAACGGTGCCCGTGCTGTTGGATCACCGGCCGCGGTGCCGTCGCACGCTCTCCTCGACGACGTCGAGCACCGAGCCCAGGTGCTTGGCCGGCAGTCCCATCGCCAGGTGCGAGACCAGTCCTTCCAGGACCAGCTCCAGGTAGGCGGTCAGCACGTCGACGTCGACGTCGTCGCGCAGGTTCCCGGACCGGTGCTGCCACTGCAGACGCGCCCGGGTGGCGGCGGTGAGCAGCTCGGAGCGCTGCGCCCAGCGGTCCCGGAACTCGGTGTCGGTGCGCAGCCTGCGGGAGACCTCCAGCCGGGTGCCCAGCCAGTCGGCGCCGAGCGCCTGCGCCTCGGCACCGGAGGGGGCGTCGAGCAGGTTGCGCATCACCTGCACCAAGCCCTGCTCGGCGACCACGTCGGCCATCCGCGCGGCGTCGTCCTCGGCCAAGGCGAGGAACAGCGATTCCTTGTCCTTGAAGTGGTGGAATATCGCGCCGCGGGACAGGCCGGTGGCTTCTTCGAGGCGTCGTACGGTGGCACCCTCGTACCCGAAGCGCGCGAAGCAGGACCGCGAACCGTCGAGGATCTGACGGCGTCGCGCGTCCAAGTGGTCCTGGCTGACCCGGGGCATGGCGTGAATCCTGGCAGGACAGTCCTCGCCATCGCAATCCGTACGTACGTTTTGTTGGCTTTTCGAGCCGATTCGCGCGCAATTGCACCGGATCGGGCGGTGTTTCGCGCCGCTTCTAACAGGTGCCCGAGCGCAGAACAAGGGTCGCGACTGTCGGGGGCTGCCGGTAGCGTCGGTAACCGGCCAATCACGGGCGGTGATCATCTTGGCGATATCGACCGATCCTGCAACCGGCGAGTTCCCGACCTCACGAGTGCGCACCAGGGCGGAGGCGGAAGCCTACGTCGCGTCGGTGTGCTTCAAGCACGGACCTCCCCGGCTGCTGGGTGTCGAACTCGAATGGACCGTGCACCACCGATCTGATCCGGGACGTGCCCTCGACGCCGCGACGCTCATCGCCGCGCTCGGCCCGCACGCACCCCGCTCCCTGGTTCCCGACAGCCCGCAACAACCGCTGCCGAACGGCTCCGTGCTCACCGTTGAGCCTGGTGGCCAGGTCGAGATCTCCAGTCTTCCCACCACATCGCTGCGCTCCCTGCTGAGCGTCGTGGCCGCCGACGCCGACCACCTGCACCGCCTGCTGGACAGAGCGGACCTGGCGCTGGGCGACAGCGGAACCGACCCCTACCGGCATCCGAACCGGATCCTGCGCGTGCCGCGCTACCAAGCCATGGAGACCGCGTTCGACCGCATCGGCCTGGACGGCAGGCTGATGATGTGCAGCACCGCCGGAGTGCAGGTGTGCCTCGACGCCGGTGAACCGGACCGGATCGCCGCGCGCTGGAACGCGCTGCACGCCCTCGGACCGGTCATGATCGCCGCCTTCGCCAACTCGCCTCGGTTGTTCGGCGAGGAGACCGGCTGGGCCTCCACCCGCACGCGCGTGCTCCTCGACACCGACCCGCCGCGCACAAGGCCCGGCCCGACCAAGGGCGACCCGGTCAGCGGCTGGGCGCGCCGGATGCTCGACATGGCGGTCGTCTGCCGGCGCCGCGAGGGCGAGGACTGGTCGGCACCCAGCGGCCTGAGCTTCGCCGAGTGGATCCACGGTGGTCTGCCCGAACCGCCCACCCGCGAAGACCTCGACTACCACCTGACCACGGTGTTCCCCCCGGTCCGCGCCCACGGGTACCTGGAGGTGCGCTACCTCGACGCGCAATCCGGAACCGACTGGATGCTGCCCACCGCCGCGCTCGCCGTGCTCTTCGGCGACGAGTCCATCGTGGACAAGGTGGCCGTGATGGCCGCGCCCGCCGCCGGGCGATGGGTGCACGCCGCCCGCTTCGGCCTCGCCGACCCCGTGCTGGCCCGCTGCGCCCGCGACATCTTCGACCTGGCCTGCCGACTGCTGGGCGGCACGGGCGACGGACTGTCCGACCGACTCGCCGAGCACATCGCCCGGCGCCTGAGCTGAACCCGTCACGACCGGAGGGGTGCACGGTGAAAGACCTTCGAGAACTGGGAACCGAGGACCTGCGCGAGCACGTCGCCGTCGAACTGGCCCGCACGCGGCAGCGCAGCGCGCAGCTCACCGACGCCGTCGACGACGAGGAGCTCGTCAAGCAGCACTCGCCGCTGATGTCGCCGCTGGTCTGGGACCTCGCGCACGTCGGCAGCCAGGAGGAGCTGTGGCTGGTCCGCGACGTCGGCGGGCGCGAGGCCGTCCGGCCCGACATCGACGACCTCTACGACGCCTTCCAGCACCGCCGCGCGGACCGGCCCGAGCTGCCGCTGCTCGGCCCGCGCGAGGCCCGCGACTACATCGCGACGGTGCGCGACAAGGTCTTCGACCTGCTCGACGAGACGCCGATGGAAGGCCGCAGGCTCGTCGAGCGCGCTTTCGCCTTCGGCATGATCGTGCAGCACGAGCAGCAGCACGACGAGACGATGCTGGCCACTCACCAGCTCCGCGACGGCCCGCCCGCGCTCACCGCCGAACCGCCGCCGCGCTCCTCCGACGCGCTGCCCGCCGAGGTGTTCGTTCCGGCTGGACCCTTCACCATGGGCACCTCCACCGAGGCGTGGGCGCTGGACAACGAACGTCCCGCCCACGAAGTGCACGTGGACGCCTTCCACCTGGACACCGCACCGGTCACCAACGCCGAGTTCGCCCGCTTCATCGACGCAGGTGGCTACCACGATCCGCGGTGGTGGAGCGAAGCCGGACAGCGCTACCGGCACAAGGCCTCCCTGGAAGCGCCCCGGTTCTGGTTCCGCGACGGAGAGCGCTGGATGCGCCGGCGCTTCGGCCACGTCGAAGAGGTGCCCGGTGAGGAAGCCGTGGTGCACGTCAGCTTCTACGAGGCCGAGGCCTACGCCGCTTGGGCGGGCAAGCGGCTGCCCACCGAGTCCGAGTGGGAGAAGGCCGCCCGCTACGACCCCGCCACCGGGCGCTCCCGCCGGTACCCGTGGGGCGACGAGGATCCGACGCCCGTGCACGCCAACCTCGGCCAGCAGCACCTGCAACCCGCACCCGCCGGGGCCTACCCGCTGGGCGAGGCGCCCTGCGGTGCGCGGCAACTCATCGGTGACGTGTGGGAGTGGACCTCCAGCGATTTCCTGCCGTACCCGGGATTCGCGGCGTTCCCGTACCGCGAGTACTCCGAGGTGTTCTTCGGCTCCGACCACAAGGTGCTGCGGGGCGGCTCGTTCGGCACCGACCGGTCGGCCTGTCGGGGCACCTTCCGCAACTGGGACTTCCCGATCCGGCGGCAGATCTTCGCGGGCTTCCGCTGCGCCCGCACCCCGAGCCCGGACGAGCGCTGAGCATGTGCAGGCACCTGGCTTACCTCGGAACACCCGTGCCGTTGGCCGAGCTGCTGCTCGACCCGGCGCACTCGCTGCTGGAGCAGTCCTGGGCGCCGAACGACATGCGCGGCGGCGGGACCGTCAACGCCGACGGATTCGGCGCGGGCTGGTTCCGCGACGACGGCACCACCGGCGTCTACCGCAACGGCGCGGCGATGTGGACCGACACGTCGTTCCCCCGGCTGGCCCGGGACCTGCGGGCGTCGGCGGTGGTGGCGGCCGTGCGGTCGGCGACCGTCGGCATGCCGGTGGGACCCGAGCTGTGCGCGCCGCTGACCGACGGCCGGTGGCTGTTCAGCCACAACGGCAAGGTCGGCGGCTGGCCGGACTCGCTGGCCAAGCTCGCCGCACGGCTGGACCCGGCCGACCTGCTCACCGCCCAGCCCACCGATTCCGCCGTGCTGTGGGCGCTCCTGCGCAGGAGTCTCGCCGATGGTGCCGAGCCCGAGACCGCGATGGCGGAGCTGGTGCGCGACGTGCACGCCGCGGCACCCGATTCGCGGCTGAACCTGCTGCTCGGCGACGGCGCCCGGATCGTGGCCACCACCTGGACGCACTCGCTGTGGGTGCGCCGGGACCCCGATGCGGTGACCGTCGCCTCCGAACCGTTCGGCCAGGCCGCTGAGCCGGGCGGAACCCGATGGGTCGAGATCCCCGACCGCTGCCTGGTGGTCGCCGACACCGAACACACCGAGGTCGTTTCCCTGGGGGAGGATTCGTGCGAATTCCCGAGCTGACCGTGCGCTTCACCGAAGCCGACGCCGATCGCGAGCTGCGGGCCGAGGCCCGAGAAGGACTCACCGACCACCCGAAGTGGCTTTCGCCCAAGTGGTTCTACGACGCGGCGGGCAGCGAGCTCTTCGAGCGCATCACCGAGCTCGACGAGTACTACCAGACCCGCGCCGAGCACCAGATCCTGCGGCGGACGGCGCTGACCATCGCCGAGCTCACCAACGCCGCCACGCTGGTGGAGCTCGGTTGCGGCTCGTCGGAGAAGACCCGGCTGCTGCTGGACGCGCTGAGCAAGCACGGCACGCTGCGCCGGTTCGTGCCGCTGGACGTCTCCGAATCGGCACTGCGGTCAGCCGTCGGCGCCATCGAGGCCGACTACCCGGATCTGGAGGTCTCCGGAGTCGTCGACGACTTCACCACCGGCCGCCTCGACCACGGCGAGAACCGGCTGGTGGCGTTCCTGGGCGGCACGATCGGCAACCTCCTGCCGGAGGAGCGCGCCGGGTTCTTCGCCGCCCTGCACGCCGCGATGCGACCGGGGGAGTGGCTGCTGCTGGGCACCGACCTGGTCAAGGAGCCGTCGCGGGTGATCCGCGCCTACGACGACGCCCGGGGCGTGACGGCCGAGTTCAACCGCAACGTGCTCAAGGTGCTCAACCACCGTCTCGGCGCGGACTTCGACGCGGACTCCTTCGAGCACGTGGCGCGCTGGAACACCGATCAGGAGTGGATCGAGATGCGGCTGCGCGCCACGCGGGCGATGCACGTGCGGGTGCGCGAGCTCGCGCTGGACGTCGACTTCGCCGAGGGCGAGGAGATCCGCACCGAGATCTCGGCGAAGTTCCGGCGTAATCGCATCGCCGACGAGCTGGCGGTCGCCGGTTTCGACCTGGGGAGCTGGTGGCTGGACGACGCGTCGGAGTTCGCGCTGTCGCTGTCGATCGCGCGCTGAGTCACCGCTCGAGCTCCGGCTCGGCGGGGCCGGGCAGCCGCGACATGCACCGCACGCAGGGCATCCCGGCCGGGTGGTCGGACACCTCGGCGACGTACGAGGGGATCTGGATGCCGCACAACGTGCGCCACGCGGCTGGGAACGGTCCTTCCGGCTGGGCCGCGAGGTGCGTTTGGCGACGCGACTCGGCGACCACTCCCGCGGCGAACCTCACCGCGACCACTGCGCTCATAGTGCCGCCCCCGGTGGTTGTGCCCGGCCCGGCCGCAGGCTGGTGTCCACCGGGTCTCCCGGCAGACCGCGGACGGGCAGGGCGATGTGGACTCGGTTGATCATCTGCCACCTCCTGCGGACGGGACTCATCCGCAGGAAGCACGTGACGCGAGGCTAGGCGTGTTGACCCGTTCGGCCTAGTGACATTGCGCGAGGACGACCAACTGATCACCCGAAGGGATTGCCCTGGTGCGGCTGTCCGGACTGCTGAGCACGGGGAGTGGGGCTGATAGGGCCGGCCACGCGGCGCCAGCTACTGGGGGGAGGTGCTGGTGCGGCGTGACCGGCGGGGCACAGGCTACACCCGGTGCGCGAGCGGTGATCGGGGGTAGCCGACCAGGCGGCGGGTGATGGCCCGGAGGCCTTCGACGCGGGACACTGGCCAGACCGCAACGTGGTCGCAAGAGCAGGAGGAAGCATGTCGGATTCGCTGCTGGCTCGGCACAAAGCCGTGCTGCCGGACTGGCTGTCGCTGTACTACCAGGAGCCGATCGAGATCGTCAGCGGCTCGGGACGGCACGTCACCGACGCCGACGGCAACACCTACCTGGACTTCTTCGCCGGCATCCTCACCAATGCCATCGGCTACGACATCGACGAGATCAGCGATGCGATCCGCCGCCAGGTCGACACCGGAGTCCTGCACACCTCGACGCTGTACCTGATCAGGCAGCAGGTGGAGCTGGCCGAGCGCATCGCCGAGCTGTCCGGGCTGCGCGAGCCGAAGGTGTTCTTCACCAACTCCGGCACCGAGGCCAACGAGACAGCGCTGATGCTGGCGACGCAGAAGCGCCGCAGCAACCAGGTCCTGGCGCTGCGCAACTCCTACCACGGGAGGGCTTTCGCGACGCTGGCCGTGACCGGCAACCGGGGCTGGTCGGCGACCTCGCTGTCGCCGGTGAAGGTCAGCTACGTGCACGGCGGCTACCGGTACCGCAGCCCGTTCTCGGAGTTCTCCGACGCCGACTACATCGCGGCCTGCGTCGACGACCTGCGCGAGGTCATCGAGACCACCACCGCCGGTGACGTGGCCTGCATGATCGCCGAACCGATCCAGGGCGTCGGCGGCTTCGCCACCCCGCCGGACGGGTTGCTGGGCGCGTTCGCCGAGGTGCTCGACGAGTACGGCATCCTGCTCATCTCCGACGAGGTGCAGACCGGCTGGGGGCGCACCGGCGAGCACTTCTGGGGCATCCAGGCGCACGGCGTCACGCCGGACGCGATGACCTTCGCCAAGGGACTCGGCAACGGGCTGGCGATCGGCGGTCTGGTCGCCGAGGCGTCCCTGATGGACGACATCGGCGCGAACTCCATCTCCACCTTCGGCGGCAACCCGATCTCCACCGGTGGTGCGCACGCCGCGCTGGAGTACCTGCTCGCGCACGACCTGCAGGGCAACGCCGCGAAGCTCGGTTCCCAGCTGCTGCAAGGACTTCGCGCGCACGACAGCGCGCTGATCGGCGACGTGCGCGGCAAGGGCCTGATGATCGGCGTCGAGCTGGTGGCGCCGGGCGGGAAGAAGCCGGTGCCGGAGGCGGCCGCGCGGGTGATGGAGCTGGCCAAGCAGCGCGGCCTACTGATCGGCAAGGGCGGACTGCACGGCAACGTGCTGCGCCTGGCACCGCCGATGACGCTCACCGAGTCCGAAGCGACCGACGCGCTGCGGATCCTGACCGACTCGATCTCGCAGGCCGAACGCGAGCTGTGACGTCCTCTGTGGACTCATCGTCGAGGCGGTGAAGCACGTCCGGTCGGCCCGGTGAATTTCGGGGCTGACCGGACGTGATCGGGGTTCATCTCCTACGCTGCCGGGCATGTCCGCTCTGAGCCCGCAGTCGGTCCTGCAAGGCCGCAACTCCAACCGCGCGCCGGTGTCGCTGATCATCGGCCTGGTGGTCTCCGGCATCTGCATGCTGCTGGCCCTGGCGTCCTACTTCCTGCTGGTCCCCGGCGCACCGGGCAACGTCGTGATCGGCATGCTCCTGGCGCTGCCGACGGCGATCGTGCTGGTGGCGCTGTTCCTGCTGGTGGACCGCCTGGAACCGGAGCCCCGGCTGAACCTGCTCGTCGCCTTCGGCTGGGGTGCGGGGGTCGCGCTGCTGGGAGCCTTGATCGTCAACACCGTCGGCGAGTCGGTGCTGGCCGTGGTCTTCGGCCCGGAAACGGCGACGGTGCTGACCGTTTCGGTGATCGCGCCGGTCGTGGAGGAGAGCTTCAAGGGCGGTCTGCTGCTGTTCCTGCTGGTGGTCCGCCGCAACGAGATCGACGGCCCGACCGACGGCATCGTCTACGCGGGTCTGTGCGGACTGGGCTTCGCACTGGTCGAGAACGTCCTCTACTACATGCAGGGCCTGGCCTCGGTTCCCGGCGAGATCTGGGGCACGGTCCTGATCCGGGGCGTGGTGGCTCCGCTGGGGCACCCGATGTACACGGCGATGACCGGCCTGGGCATCGCCTACGCGGCCACGCACCGGGGTTTCGGCCGGATCTTCGCGATCTTCTTCGGTTGGTGCGCGGCGGTGTTCCTGCACGCGCTGTGGAACGGCGGGTCGGTGCTGTTCGGGCTCGGCGGCCTGATCCTGGCCTACATCGTCGAAGCGGTCGTGCTGCTGGTCCTGGTGATCATCCTGATCCGCGACCGCAGGCGTCTGGTGCACCTCATCGGCCGGTACCTGCCCGCCTACATCCCCAGCGGTCTGGTCGCCCAGAACGACCTGAACATGCTCGGCACCATGCGGGGTCGCAGGCAGGCCCGGCACTGGGCCCGCTCCCAGGCGGGCAACGTCGGGGCGCAGGCCATGGGCGACTACCAGCTCGCCGCGACGGAACTCGCGCTGCTGCACTCCCAGGCCGAGCGCCGCACGATCGAGCCGCAGGCGTTCTTCACCCGCCGGGACCAGATCGTCGGTCTGATGCGCGTGGCGCGGGACGCGTTCTTCCTCCGCAGGCCCCAGCCGGCACCGGCTCCGTGGGCCCGCAACGAGCAGTCGGGCTTCTTCACGCTGCCCAAGCAGCTCAACGAGATGCCGACCCACAAGCTGCGCATCCAGCCGCCGTCGCAGCCCCAGCCTCCGCAGCATCCCGGCCAGGCGCCGGGGAATCCGCCCCACCCGGGACCGCAGCCGCCGATGCCGCCTGGGCAGCAGATGCCGCCCGGTCAGCAAATGCCGCCTGGTCAGCAGTGGCCAGGACAGCCGGGTCCGGGGCAGCCGCCGGGGCCTCCGCCGGGACAGCAGGGACCGTGGCCGCCGCGGTAGTGGCGGTCTGACAATCGGTTTCCGGCCGCGGCCTCGGTAGGGTGAGCGACTGATGCAGGACCGGGCCTGCTGAGGCGGTCACCGATACTGAGGCGGCATCGATGTTCACCCTGACCCACCTGGCCGGTTTCGTCGCGGTGGCCGAGGAGCAGCACTTCGGCCGCGCCGCGCAGCGACTGCGCATGACCCAGCCACCGCTGACGCGGCAGATCCAGCAGCTGGAGAAGGAGCTGAAGGTCCAGCTGTTCGACCGCACAAGCCGCACGGTGCGGCTGACCCCGGCCGGACGTGCCTTCCTGCCGGACGCGCGACGGCTCCTCAGCGAGGCGGAGAACGCGGCGCTGTCGGTGCGGCGGGTGACGGCCGGGCAGGCGGGGATGATCCGCGTCGGTTTCACCGCGACGTCGGCGTACGGCGAACTCGGCAGGGTGCTGGCGACGGTGCGGGAACACCTGCCGCACGTGGACGTCGTGCTGCACGAACTCGTCACCCGCGACCAGGTCGAACGACTCTCCGGCGGTTCCCTCGACCTCGGCCTGGCCAGACCCCCGGCCGCACGACCGGAACTGGCGTCGCGCCGGTTGCGCGCGGAACCGCTGCTGGCGGCCCTGCCCGAGGGGCATCCGCTGGCCGACGGCTCGGAACCGTTGGAGCTGAAGCGGTTCCACGGCGCGGACATGGTGATGTACTCACCGACCGAGGCCCGCTACTTCCACGAACTGCTGGTCACGATCTTCGGCAACGCCGACGTCCAACCGACCTACGTCCAGCACGTCAGCCAGATCCACACCGCCCTCGCCCTGGTGCAGGTAGGACTCGGCTCCGCCCTGGTCCCCGCCACCGCAGCCCGACTGCGCCTGGAGGGCGTGACCTTCCGCCCGATCCACCTCCCGGAACCAGAACCAGTCGAACTCCACCTCCTCTGGCGCCACGCCAACGACAACCCAGCCCTGCGAGCGCTTCTCGACCTGCTCTGAGAGGTCAGCCCGGCACGTGCTGGGGCAGTTGGACCGAGAGGTCGACGATGTCCTGGGCGATGACGTCCCACGGGCCCGTGGCGTGGAGGTCTTGGCGTTGGGTCGGACCGTACTCGGTGGGGCGTGGGATGAACGCCGTCCGGAGGCCTGCCTGCTGGGCCGCTTCCAGGTCGGTGTTGTGGGCCGCGCAGAGCATGACGCGTTCCGGAGGGAGGCGGAGGATCTCGGCTGCGCCGAGGTAGGCGCGGGGGTCGGGCTTGTAGGTGCCGAGCAGGTCGGAGCCGAGGATCACGTCCCACGGCAGCCCGGCGTGCTTGGCCATGTTGGTCAGCAGAGCGGTGTGGCCGTTGGAGAGCGGGCCGATGATGAAGTGCCGCTTCAGCTCGGTCAGTCCGGGGACGCTGTCGGGCCAGGCGGGGAGGCGGTGCCACGCGCGGTTGAGCCGGTCCACATCGGACGGTTCGGCGGTGTCGAGGGGGAGTCCGAGTTCGGCGGCGGTGGCTTCGAGGTTCTCGCGGTGCAGGACGTCGAGGTCGACGAACTCCCGCTCGCCGCTGCGAACCGGGGCCATCGACGGTTGGTAGCGGCCGCGCCACGCCAGCGCGAACTCGTCCGGGTCGACGGCGCTGGAGAACTCCGCCACCGCCTGCGCGATGCCGCTCCTCCAGTCGACGACGGTGCCGAAGGTGTCGAACAGCACCGCGTCCACCAGGCGTTCCGGTCGCATCGTCGCCCTCCCGGGTCGTGTCCAACGCTCGCAGGTTACGGGCTCGTCGGCACGCCCGGAAGGGCGACGTGGTCGGTCAGCTGCGGGACTTCGGGGCGTTCTCGGCGGTCTTGCCCGGATCGGTGACCGCGACCGGAGCGAGGACGTCGTTCATCTTCGCCACCAGCTCCCCGTCCAGCTCCACACCTGCGGCGACGGCGTTCTCCGACACCTGCTCGGGCCGGGAGGCGCCGATGATGGCGGCCGAGACGTTGTCGTTCTGCAGCACCCACGCCACCGCGAGTTGGGCCAGCGACAACCCCGCTTCCTCGGCCAGCGGCTTGAGCTGCTGGACGCGGTCCAGGACCTCGTCGCGCAGGTAGCGGGCCACGAACGTCGAGCCGCGCTCGTCGGTGGCGCGCGAGCCGGCAGGCGGCTCGGCGCCGGGCCGGTACTTCCCGGTCAGCACGCCCTGGGCGATGGGGGAGAACACGATCTGCCCGATTCCCAGCTCGCGGGACGCCGGGACGACCTCGCCCTCGATGACCCGCCACAGCGCCGAGTACTGCGGCTGGTTGGACACCAGCGGGATCCGCAGCTCGCGCGCCAGCGCGTGACCCGCGCGGATCTGATCCGCTGTCCACTCGGAAACCCCGATGTAGTGCGCCTTCCCGCTGCGGACGACGTCGGCGAAGGCCTCCATCGTCTCCTCCAGCGGCGTCTCCCGGTCGTAGCGGTGCGCCTGGTAGAGATCGACGTAGTCGGTCTGCAGCCTGCGCAGCGAGTTGTCGATCGACTCCATGATGTGCTTGCGGGACAGCCCGCGGTCGTTCTCGCCCTCGCCCATCGGGTGGTAGACCTTCGTGAAGATCTCCAGGCCCTCGCGGCGCTCGGACCGCAGCGCCCGCCCCAGCACCTCCTCGGCGCGGCCGCCCGCGTACACGTCGGCGGTGTCGAAGCTGGTGATGCCGTTGTTCAGCGCGGCACGCACGCAGGCCACGGCGGCGTTCTCCTCGACCTGGGAGCCGTGCGTGATCCAGTTGCCGTACACCAGCTCGCTGATGATCAAGCCGCTGCTGCCCAGATGCCGGTAGTGCATTCGCGTCCTCCTGGTCGCCTAGAAGCGCAAGCCGCCGTTCGCAGCATCAGCCGCTGCTCCACCCGATCGGCTCAACTCTCCATCGATCATCCCAGGTCAGACGCGCAATTTCGATCAACTGAGCGTGTTCGCCGGTGATGATCTCTTGCGTAAACGCGAGGTAACCGCCAAGGTATCCAGCGCACGCCGCGCTTCGGCCGGGTGTGTGGCCTGGCGAGACAACGGAGTCTTGCCAGGCGTCGAAAGCCCGGGTCGGCCGTTCACGAGGCCGGTCCGATGGAGTTGAAGAGGATTCCCTGGTGCCCAACATCCGCCGGCAACGAACCGCCGACGACCGGGACGGCGCAACCCGCCTCATTCTGCGGGCCGCATGGCTGCAAATCCTCACCGCGCTCGTGCGCTGACGCCACCCGTTGGCCTGACGTGAGCTGATCAACGTCGTCGTGGGATCTGGACGCGCATCTCGCCGTGGAGGGTGAGCGCGCGGACGAGCACGCGGGACGGTTGCAGCCGCTGCGAACCTGAAGGGGAGGACTCCCCCGGCCACCGCTCGGTGCCCGGGGGAGTCCTCCGTGGTCAGTACTGCAGGCCGAAGCCGTAGGGGAACAGGGGTTTCTGGCCGTCTCCGTCGTTGATGGGTTGTTGGTCGGCGGAGTTCATCCAGGTCATCGGTAGGGTGCCGGTGGGGTTGTAGTCGCCGAAGAGGACGTCGGCGACGCCCGCGCCTTCGGTGCCCGGCAGCCAGGAGGCGAGCAGGGCGTCCCAGTTGGGCAGGTCCTGGCCGATGTCCAGCGGACGTCCCGAGACCGTGACCGCGATGACCGGAACCCCGCTGTCCTCCAGCTTCTTCAGCGTCTCCTGGTCCTCCTGGTCCAGGCCCATGCCGGACGGGCGGTCGCCCTTGCCCTCGGCGTAGGGGGTTTCGCCGACGACCGCGATGGCGGCGCTGTAGCTGTTGTCGATGCCCGTGCCGTAGCGGTCGTAGGTGACCTGCGAGCCCTTGGCCGCGTCCTTGATGCCCTGCAGGATCGTCGTGCCCGGGGTGATCGGGCCGCTCTCGCCCTGCCAGCTGATCGTCCAGCCGCCCGACTGGTTGCCGATGTCATCGGCGTTCTTGCCCGCCACGAACAGCTTCCCGCCGTCCTTGGGCAGCGGCAGCAGGCCACCGTCGTTCTTCAGCAGCACCTGCGATTTGCGGACCGCGTCGCGGGCGAGCGCGCGGTGCTCAGGGCTGCCGACCGTGCCGGTGAACTGCCTGTCGGTGTAGGGGTTCTCGAACAGGCCGAGCTCGAACTTCTTGGTGAGGATGCGCCGGTTGGCGTCGTCGATGCGCGACATCGGCACGTGCCCGTTCTCCACCTCGCCGCGCAGCAGCTCGGTGAACTTCTTCCAGTCGTTGGGCACCATGATCATGTCCAGGCCCGAGTTGATCGCGGTGGCGACCTCCTCGGCGGTGAAGCCCAGCTGGCCGTCGATCTGGTCGATCGCGTCGTAGTCGGAGATCACAAAGCCCTTGAAGCCCAGCTCGCCCTTGAGCACGTCGTTGACCAGGTACGAGTGGGCGTGCAGCTTCAGGCCGTTCCAACTGCTGTAGGAGATCATCACCGAACCCACGTCCCGGTTGACGGCCTCCTGGAACGGGGGCAGGTGCACGCGGCGCAGCTGCTGCTCGTCGATCTCGGTGTTGCCCTGGTCGTCACCGCCGGTCGTGCCGCCGTCGCCGATGTAGTGCTTGGCCGTGGCCAGCACCGATCCGGGGGCGTTGAGCGCTTCGCCCTGCAGGCCGTTGATGGCCGTGGCGTGGGCGGTGGGCCGCTCCGGGGTCTCGCCGAAGGACTCGTAGGTGCGGCCCCAGCGGTCGTTGCGGGCCACGCACAGGCACGGGGCGAAGTCCCAGTCGATGCCGGTGCCCGAGATCTCCTCGGCGGTCGCGCGCCCGATGTCCTCGGTCAGCTTCGGGTCGTTGGCCGCGCCCAGGCCGATGTTGTGCGGGAAGATCGTCGCGCCGTGCACGTTGTTGTGCCCGTGCACCGCGTCGACGCCGTAGATCAGCGGGATGCCCAGCGGGGTGGCGGTCGCCGCGCGCTGGTAGTCGTCGTACATGTCCGCCCAGGACTCGGCGGTGTTGGGATCGGGGGCCGAGCCGCCGCCGCTGAGCACCGAGCCCAGAGCCGACGAGGCCGCGGTCTGCGGGTCCGCCGCGACGCGCTCGGCCTGCGTCATCTGACCGATCTTGTCCTGCAACGACATCCGCGACAGCAGGTCCTCGACGCGGTCGGGAACCGGCGCGGACGCGTCGCGGTAGGTCGGGCCGGCAGCGGCCACCGTCGGGGTGATCACCGCCGTGCACGCGAGGGCGGCGCCGATCGCCGCCACGCGCATCCGTCTGCTGAAGGTCATGAACGCATCTCCTCCGCGTTGAGAAAGCACAGTGCTGAAAGGCATTCGCGCGACTGCGGGTCGAATTCCGAAATATTTCGAAGTTCCCGCGCTGGTCGAACACCTCCGAACCGATACAGTCCTGGGGCGTCGCGGTGTGGTCGGGTTTGTCGCGATTGCCGAACCTAGCACCGGGAACGCGAATCACGGGAATGTTGGCGAAAGTTCGACACGGTGCCCCGAAAGGCCGTGCCGCGTTCGCCGGAATGCCGGATCAAATGGGAATTCCCATGTGCGCTCACGAGGAATTCGGCGAACAATGCCGTCGTTCACCCGTCCCTCGGTTGAGAGGAACTCGCGATGAAGAGAACCCGACCCTGGCGCAGGCGCGCCGCGCTGCTCGCCGGCACCCTGCTGCTGGGAACGGCGGCGGGCACCGCGCCCGGCGGTGCCGCGCCGGTCGTGCAGGTGTGGGAGACCACCGGCGACAAGAGCAAGCTCCTCGAACGCCAGGAGGACGAGGAGTTCGGGTCCGGGGGCAGCGCGCAGACCATCATCGACGTGGACCCGGCCACGACCTACCAGACCATCGACGGGTTCGGGGCCGCCTTCACCGACTCCTCGGCCTCCCTGGTCGCCAACAACCTCGACCAGGGCGCGCGCGATGAGGTGATGAACAACCTCTTCGGAGCCGACGGCATCGGGTTGAGCATGGTGCGGCAGCCGTTGGGCGCCAGCGACTTCGCCACCGCCGAGTCCGGCGACTACACCTTCGACGACACCTGCTGCGACCTCTCAGACTTCACCACCGGGCACGACGAGGCCTACATCCTGCCGATCCTGCGGCAGGCCAAGCAGATCAACCCGGATCTGAAGGTGATGGGCACGCCGTGGAGCGCTCCGGCGTGGATGAAGACCAACGACAACGTCGACGGCGGTGAGCTCAAGTCAGAGAGCCACGGCGTGTTCGCCGACTACCTCGTCAAGACCGCCCAGGCCTACTCCGACGCCGGTGTGCCGCTGGACTTCCTGAGCATCCAGAACGAGCCCTACCACCCCGAATCCGGTGACGGTTCCGCTGGATACCCGTCGATGCACATGTCCCCGGAGCAGCAGGCCGCGGTGATCGGCGACGAGATCGGCCCGAAGTTCGCCGAATCCGGCCTGAAGACCCAGCTGCTCGCGTGGGACCACAACTGGTCGCACCCCGAGTACCCGGGCATCGTCGTCGACGACCCGGAAGCGGGCCAGTACGTCCCGGGCGCGGCCTTCCACTGCTACGAAGGTGATGTGTCCGGGCAGAGCGAGTTCCAGCAGGCGCACCCGGACAAGGGCATCTGGCTCACCGAGTGCTCCGGTGGTGACTGGTCGCCGGACTTCGCCCAGAACCTCAAGTGGCAGACGCAGAACCTCGTCATCGGCGGAACCCGGAACTGGGCCAAGGGCGTCGCGCTGTGGAACGTGGCGCTGGACCAGAACCACGGCCCGACCAACGGCTGCTCCGACTGCCGGGGCGTGGTCACCGTCAACACCGACGACGGGCAGGTCACCTACAACGAGGAGTACTACGTCCTCGGCCACGTCGCGAAGTTCGTGAAACCCGGTGCGCAGCGCGTCGAATCGACCAGCAACCCCAACGGCATCGAGTCCGTCGCCTTCCGCAACGTCGACGGCTCCCTCGCCCTGCTGGCGCTGAACGCCTCGGACTCCGAGCAGACCTTCCAGGTCCGCAGCGGCAGTCAGAGCTTCGAGCACACCCTCCGGGCCGGGGCCGTCACGACCTTCACCTGGCAGGAGGCCTGACGCGGGGATGGGGGGAAGCCCCTCTTCCCGTCGAGCTCCTCGTGCACGACGTGGTAGCTCGCGCTCGGCTCGGGTGATTCCTGCCGTCGACCACGTAGGGTCGCCGCGTCAGATGGATGCGGAGGGAAGGTCGCGGTGGAGCTGACGCTGGTCGGGCAGGCCGTGGGCATGTTCGCGGTGACCAACATCGACGACATCGTGATCCTGGCGCTGTTCTTCGGTCAGGCCGCTGGTCGTCCCGGGGGTGCCGTTCGGGTCGTGGCCGGGCAGTTCCTGGGCTTCGGCGCGATCTTGGCCGCGGCGATCGTCGGTGCGCTCGGCGCGGGCCTGCTTCCCGAGTCGGTCCTGCCGTACCTCGGGTTGCTTCCGCTGCTGCTGGGCATTCGTGCCGGTTGGTCGGCGTGGCGCGAACGCCGGAACGGAGACGGGGGAGAGATCCCGAGCGCGGGTGATGGCCCGACGACGTGGGCGGTCGCCGCGGTCACGCTCGCCAACGGCGGGGACAACATCGGGGTCTACGTCCCGGTGTTCGCCACCGCCGGCTCAGGCGGGCCGGCCGTGTTCGCGGTCGTGTTCCTGCTGCTGGTGGCCGTGTGGTGTGCCGCAGGGCGGTACTTCGCCACCCGGCCGGTGATCGCCCGCTCCCTGTCGCGCTGGGGTCACATCGTGCTGCCCGTGGTCCTGATCGGCATCGGCCTGGTGATCCTGATCGAAGGCGGAGCGTTCGGGCTGTGATCCGCGGAAAGCCGGGCAACTGAGCCCTGACCGCGATGGTGTGGCCGGTGCGGACCCCGTCGGCAAGGACGCGATGCTGCCGATCTCGCGCAACGCCGTCGGGGTGCGAACCGAGCGAGCGGTCAGCGCGCCTTCGGACTTGCTGAAGCCGAAAGCGCGCTCCACCCCTGGGAAGTGTTCGAACGACCCCCGCACGCCGGGGTGCGGTCACTCTCCGACGGCCACGACCATGCCGCGGAGCTCGTAGCCGCCGATCGCGTCGTTGAACGACACGCGCGGCGGGGTCTGCAAGCGCACACCGGGGAGGGCGAACAGCCGGGTCAGGAACACGTCGGTCTCCTGGATGGCGATGGTGTTGCCCGGGCAGCGGTGCGGGCCGTCGCTGAACGACAGCCCCGGCGCCGTCGCGTCGGTGAGCTCGCGGTGCGGGCACACCTGCAGCGGCTTCTCGCCGAACGCGGCCTCGTCGGCGTTGGTGCTGGTCACGTCGATGTCGATGACCTCGCCTGCCGGAACGGTGTGCGTCTGGCCGTCCTCGCCGGGCAGCTCCACCGGGGCGGTGGTGCGGCGCATCAGGTGCGCGACCACCGGCTCCAGCCGCAGGAACTCGTGCAGGATCGCCAGCCGCTCGGACTCCTCGGCGTTGACGTAGCGCTCGCGCAGGGCGTCATCGGTGAACAGGTGCCAGGCGGCCAGATTCACGAACTCGCGGGTCGTGACCATGCCCGCCGCCGCGACCGTGATGCACTCGCCGAGGATCTCCGCCGACGAGCAACCGTCGGCCAGCAGGTGCGAGATGAGATCGTCCTGCGGCTGCTTGCGCCGGGCGCGCACCGCGGGCAGCACGTCGGCGAAGTAGATGCCGCCCCAGTTCACCGCCTGCCGCCACACCCAGTACAAGCCGTGCAGGCTGGTGAAACCCGGTTCGCCGAACTCCTCCGGGAAGAACCGCTCCAGGCGTCCCGCCAGTCCCGGACGGCTCTCGGTCAGCCCGATCACCGCGCACGCCACGCCGATCGCCAGCTCGAAGCTCAGCTCCGAGAGAACGGCGGTCCCGTTGGTGGTGAGCTTGGCCAGCTGCTCGTCGCTGACCCGCTCCATGATCCCCCGGTAGGACTCGTCGACCTTGCGGGGAGTGAAGTACTTCGCCGTCTGGCGGCGGTGCTCGCGGTGCTCCGGGCCGTCCCGGTAGAGGACCGGGCGGCGGATCTTGGCGGGCATCTTCTCCACGGTCTCCACGCCGAGACCGGCCTGGACCGTGTCGGTGCTGCGCAGGGCCGCGCGGGCGGCGGCGTGACCGCGAACTCGCCACACGCCGTCGGCATCCCGGCTCACCGGGCATCCACCGGTGGTCTCCCCGCGATCGATCTTGCGTGCGTCCGTGCCGTCGTCGGTCGTCGACATCTGTGGGACCGGTCCTTTCCCGAAGCCCGTGGCGGAACATGATCTTTCCTCGCCTTTGGTAGCAGGCGCGCGCTGGTCGGCGCAGCCGGGGCTGGCGCTTCGTAGCGGAAACTTCACCGAGCGCAGCGGCCGTTCGGCGGAGGGGGCGGTGGGCCGTGCTGTGCGCTCTGCGTAACCCAATAGGATGGCCGCAACTTCGGACTAGGAGCAGCAGTCGTGCAGTCGCAGTTCGGCCCGTACCGGGTGGAGGGCGTCATCGCCCGCGGGGGAATGGGCGAGATCCTGCGCGCATACGACACCCGCCACGACCGCATCGTCGCGCTCAAGCTGCTCGCCCCGCACTTGGCGGCCGACCAGGAGTTCCGCGAGCGCTTCAAGCGCGAGGCGCACGCCGCCGGGCGCCTCAACGAGCCCCACGTCATCCCGATCCACGGCTACGGCGAGATCGACGGCCGCCTCTACCTGGACATGCGCCTGGTCGAGGGCGAAGACCTCGGCGCGCGGCTCACCGCTCATGGTCCGATGCACCCGCAGGACGTGGTGCACGTGATCGAGCAGGTCGCGCAGGCGCTCGACGCCGCGCACGCCGCGCGCGTCGTGCACCGGGACGTCAAGCCCTCCAACGTGCTGCTGGGCGCGGGCGGTTTCGCCTACCTAGTGGACTTCGGCATCGCGGCTTCCATCCAGGACGCCACGAGCCGCACCTCCGGCAGCGTCACCATGGGCACGCTGGCCTACATGGCGCCGGAGCGCTTCGGCGACGCCCCGTCGGACCACCGCGTGGACGTGTACTCGCTGGCCTGCGTGCTCTTCCAGTGCCTCACCGGCGCCAAGCCCTACGGCGTGACCAGCACCGAAGCGCTGATCTACGCCCACCTCAACCGCGAGCCCCCGAAGCCCTCGGAGGCGATGCCCGGTGTGTCGCCGGAGTTCGACCGGGTGGTGGCCACCGGCATGGCCAAGAACGCCGCCGACCGCTACTCCAGCGCGGGTGAGCTCGCCGCAGCGGCCCGGCGGGCGCTGCGCAGCACCTCCCCGCTCGGGGCCGCCGCATCGGGCGTCGAGCCCGAGCGGCGCAAGTCGCGGTGGCCGATCGCGCTCGCCGGCATCGGCGCACTGGCCGCGGTGGCCGGTGTCGCCGCTGCGGTCATGACGCTGCAACCCGAGCCCACCGACGGCCAGGCGACTCCCATCCCGATCCCCACGTCACCCGCGGTGACGAGCGCCTCGGCGAGCCAGCCCGTCCCCAGCGCCTCGGCCACACCGACCAGCGCCCCGTCCTCGGAGACGTCGGCGCCGCGCAGCACCACCGCGACGCCGACGACCTCGCGGCGGCCGTACGCGGCGAAGACCTGCAAGACCATCACCTACGAGGGCAAGGATCGCGGCAACGGGTGCTTCAACGCCGACCGCGACCACATCGGGATCAGGGACACCTACAAGGACGGGTACTGGGTCAAGATCCGCTCGGAGACCGACTACCACCACACGGCCGAGTGCCGGGACACCAGCAGCGAGGGCGAGTACGTCGAGTGCAAGCTCCAGCTCAGGCCCGAGGGCTCGGTGCGGGTGATGGTCGAGCTGTGGGACGCGAACAAGAAGCTCGCCGCCACGTCCTGGTCGGACTTCGCGCCGATCAGCAAGTGAGTCAGTCGACGACGCCGGACTGGTAGGCGAACACCACCAGCTGGGCGCGGTCGCGCGCGCCGAGCTTGACCATCGCGCGGCTGACGTGCGTGCGCGCCGTGGCCGGGCTGACCACCAGGCGTCCGGCGATCTCCTCGTTGCTCAGCCCCTCCGCCACCAGGGCCAGGACTTCGCGCTCCCGATCGGTGAGCGCGTGCAGCTGCGGGTGCGGATCGCGGGAGCGCGGCGCCAGCTGGACGAACTCGCGCACCAGTTTCCGCGTCGCCGACGGCGCGAGCAGCGCCTCGCCACCCGCGACCAGGCGGATCGCGCGGAGCAGGTCCACCGGGGTGGTGTCCTTGAGCAGGAACCCGCTGGCACCGGCGCGCAGCGCGCTGAAGACGTACTCGTCGATCTCGAAGGTGGTCAGCACGATCACCTTGGTACCGGCCAGATCCGCGTCCGCGGTGATGCGCCGGGTCGCCTCCAGACCGTCCACACCGGACATCCGGATGTCCATGAGCACCACGTCGGGGTGGTGCTCGCGCACCTTGCGGACGGCGTCGAGCCCGTCGGCGGCTTCGCCCGCGCAGTCGAGGTCGTCCTCGGACTCGATGAGCGTGCGCAGCCCGATGCGCACCAGGTCCTGGTCGTCGACGATGAGCACGGTGATCACTGCTGCGCTCCGATCGGCAGCCGGGCGTGCACCCGGAATCGGCCGCCGGAGGCTCCGGCGCTGAACTCGCCCCCGAGCGCCTCCACGCGGCGCCGCATCCCCGGGATGCCGAGGCCGTCGCCGCCGGTGGTCGCGGGGGAGGGGTTGGTGACCTCGATGGTGACCTCCTCCGGCGAGTAGTCGAGGGTGATCTCCGCGCGCTGCTCCCGGCTGTGGCGCAGCACGTTGGTCAGGGACTCCTGCAGTATCCGGTATCCGGTGAGGTCGACCGACTTCGGCAGCTCCGGCATCTCGCCGCGCACGCGCAGCGAGACGTCCACCCCGGCATCCCGGGTGCGGTTGACGAGGTCGTGCGCGCGGCTCAGGCCGGGTTCGGGACCCTGGCCGGTTCCGGCGCGGACGACGGCCAGCGTCGCGCGGAGCTCGTCGAGGGCGTCGCTGCTGGTGCGGCTGATCGCGTTGAGGGCGATCTCGGCCTGGTCGGGCTTCTTTGCCAGCACGTGCAGCGCGACGTCGGCCTGCATCTTGATCGCGGCCAGCCCGTGGCCGACCACGTCGTGCACCTCCTGGGCGATGCGCAGCCGCTCGTCGTCGACCCGCCGCCGCAGCGCCTCGGACCGCTGCCGGGCCACGGCCTCCGACTGGGTGCGCGCCACCAGGCCCGCGGCGAAGGGCACCAGCACCCAAGCCGCAGCCGGGATGATGCCCGCCCAGCCGGGACCGGTGAGGACGGTGTGCGCCCACAGCAGCAGAAGAGCGACGCCGGCGGCGATGCCCGCCGTGCGCGGTGGTCGGTGGCGCGCGATCGAGTACACCGCGACCAGCAGCGCCAGCAGGATCGGCCCGTACCGGAACCCGGCGACGAGGTATCCGGACACGGCGACGGCCACGACGCCGAGCACGACCAGCGGCATCCGCCGTCGCCACGCCAAGGCCAGTCCCGCGACCACGACGAACGCGATGGCGAGCCCGTCCAGGCCGCGCATCCCGTGCCCGGCCCACCGGTGGGCGGCGACGGTCCCGACGACCCCGACCGCGGTCACCAGCATCGCCAGGACCACGTCGCCGATGCGAGGGCGCAACACAATCATGCCGACCAGTCTCACCGACCGGCCCGCGCTCCGGCGTCCTCCCAGTGCCGACACACCGGCTACGTCCCCGAGCGTACTCACGCGTCAGCTGCGTCGATAACTTCAGTGTCGAGTGAAGTCAATCGAATGCGCGGCGAGGAACATCCAGGAGCGAGGCGAGGGCAGCCGAACGGGGGAGTTGTCCGCCGGTTCGGTTGGGCATGATCTCGGGGCGTCCCTGGAGCGGCCTCAGTGTGGAGGACTCATGTTCGCAAGGGCTTTGGGCATCGTTCTGACCGGACTGGCGCTGGTCGCCACGGGATGTTCGGCGGAGCGCGAGTGGGGTGGCAACGCCGCTCCGGACGGCGGAACCGCCAAGATCGGGCTGGTCACCAAGACCGACACCAACCCCTACTTCGTCGGACTGAGGTCGGCCGCGGAGGCAGCGGCTGCGGCCAAGAACGCGGAGTTCATCGCGCTGGCGGGGCAGTTCGACGGCGACAACGACGGCCAGGTCCGGGCCATCGAGAACTTCATCCAGCAGGGCGTGTCCACGATCATGATCACCCCGAACTCCTCCACCGGCGTGATCGACGCGCTGGCGCGGGCCCGGCAAGCGGGCATCCTGGTCATCGCCCTGGACACCACGACCGAGCCGACCGAGGCCGCCGACGCCACCTTCGCCACCGACAACTTCGAGGCCGGACGCCTCCAAGGCGCCTACGCCAAGGCCGCCCTCGGCGACCGGGCGCCGGCTGTCCTGATGATCGACGGCACGGCGGGATCCTCGGTGAGCTCCTTGCGGCACGCGGGATTCCTCGCCGGCATGGGCCTGGCCGAGGGCGCGCCGCAGATCCGCGGCACCACCAACGCCAACGGGGACCAGAACCTCGCGCAGCAGGGCGCCGAGAACCTCCTGGCCCGCAGCAGCGACATCAACGCCGCCTACACGATGAACGAACCCACGGCGCGCGGCGTCCACGCGGCCCTGCAGGCGCGCGGACTCGGCGAGCAGGTCGTGATGGCCTCGATCGACGGCGGTTGCGAAGGCGTCGCGGCGATCAAGTCCGGCCAGATCCGCGCCACGGTCATGCAGTTCCCCGCCAAGATGGCGCAGCTGGGCGTCGACGCCGCCGTCGAGCACGCGCGCACCGGCACCAAGCCCGGCGGGTTCCACGACACGGGCTCGGTGGTGATCACCGACGAGCCGATGCCCGGCATCCCGAGCCAGCCCGTGGCGTGGGGCGAGCAGCACTGCTGGGGCGAGAAGTGACGGCTACCGCCGAGGAACGCTTCAACGCGCGGGAATTCCTGCTGCGCGCACCGGCGGTCGGTCCCGCGATGGCGCTGCTGCTGGCCGTCGCGGTGTTCTCGCTGACCACCGACACGTTCCTCAACCCGGACAACCTGTCGCTGGTGGTCCAGCAGTCCCTGGTGATCGGCACGCTGGCGCTCGGCCAGACCTTGATCATCCTCACCGGCGGCATCGACCTCGCCAACGCCTCGGCCGCCGTGGTCGCGACCCTCGTGATGGCGCTGCTGGTGCTGGGCGGCGTCCCCGGAGTCCTCGCGCTGCCCGCCGGGATCGCCACCACGGCGCTCATCGGCTTGGTCATCGGCGCCCTGGTCACCCGGGTGCGGCTGCCGCCGTTCATCGTCACCCTCGGCATGCTGACCATGCTCACCGCCATCGCGAAGCTGCTCGCCGACGGCGAAGCCGTGCCCACCGCTGACGGGCTGCTGACCTGGCTGGGAACTCGCCGCTACCTGTTCGGCGGCATCGAGATCACCTACGGCATGACGCTCGCCCTGCTGCTGTACCTGGTGGTCTGGTACGCGCTGACCCGGACCGCCTGGGGCAGGCACGTCTACGCCGTCGGCAACGCGCCGGAGGCCGCGCGCCTGTCGGGCGTCGCGGTCAACCGCACGCTGCTGTCGGTCTACGTCGTCGCCGGGGTGATCTTCGGGATCGCCGCCTGGCAGGCGCTCGGCCGGGTGCCCAACGCGGACCCGAACGCCTACCAGCTCGGCAACCTCGACTCCATCACCGCCGTGGTCCTCGGCGGCACGAGCCTGTTCGGCGGGCGCGGATCGGTGCTGGGAACCCTGATGGGCGCGTTGATCGTCGCGGTGCTGCGCTCCGGGCTCACCCAGCTCGGCGTCGACGCGCTCTACCAGGACGTGGCCACGGGTGCGCTGGTGATCGCGGCGGTGGTGTTCGACCGGCTGGCCAGGAGGCAACGATGAGCACGCCCACGCTGTCGGCCACGGGCCTGAGCAAGCACTACGGGCGGGTCACCGCCATCGACGACGCCGACTTCGAGGTCTTCCCCGGCGAGGTGCTGGCGGTGGTCGGCGACAACGGAGCGGGCAAGACCAGCCTGATCAAGGCGCTCTCCGGCGCGCTCATCCCGGACGCGGGCGAGATCCGCGTGGACGGTGAGCCGGTGCGGTTCCGCGGACCACTGGACGCGCGGCGGTGCGGCATCGAGACCGTCTACCAGGACCTCGCGCTGGCCCCGGCCCAGGACATCGCCGCCAACATGTTCCTCGGCCGCGAGCGCCGGCACGCGGGCGTGCTGGGAAGCGTGCTGCGCAAGGTCGACCGTGCGGCGATGCGGGCCGAGGCGCAGCGGGTGCTCGACGAGCTGGGGATCGGGGTCAAGTCGATCACCCAGCCGGTGGAGACGCTCTCCGGCGGTCAGCGCCAGGGCGTCGCGGTCGCCCGCGCGGCGGCGTTCGGCAGCAAGGCCGTCATCATGGACGAGCCCACCGCCGCGCTGGGCGTGGCGGAGGCGGGCAAGGTCCTCGAACTCATCGACCGGATCCGCGCGCGAGGACTGCCGGTCGTGCTGATCAGCCACAACATGCCGCACGTGTTCGACATCGCCGATCGGATCCACGTGCACCGGCTCGGCAGGCGCGTGGGCGTCGTCTCGCCGCGCACGCACGACATGAGCCAGGTCGTCGGACTGATCACGGGAGCGTTGGAGGCAGGGCAGGACGGAGCGTTGCGCGAGGTCTCAGGTGCTCGGCGCCGCGACGGCTGAGTCCGTCAACTATCCACAATGGAGTGGTATTCGGTCAGGCGGGCGACGTAGTCGTCGATCTGCTCGTCCAGCTCGGCCAGCCGGGCGCGCAACCGCTCGGCCTGCTGCGTCGAGGCACCGGGCAGTTGCGCGGCGAGGTGCCCGTACTCGGCCAGCACCGTGGGGAGGTTGCTGGTGTCCTGCTGCCTGGGAATGCGCTCCATATCACGATGGTGCGGCCGAACGTCCGATTCGTCGATTCGATCTACGCGTGCCACACGACCCTGGTCGGGTGATCTCGAGCGGATATGCTCACCAGGAACAACCGACCGGGTGAATTGGGAGGCGCGATGAGCGACGCGGACGTGGTGGCCCAGGCCCGAGAGCTGCTCGAGGCCACGCCGGTGCTCGACGGTCACAACGACCTGCCCTGGGCGCTGCGGGAGCAGGTCCGCTACGACCTCGACCAGCGCGACATCGCCACCGATCAGACCGGGCGGCTGCACACCGACCTCGCACGCCTGGACGCCGGCGGAGTCGGCGGGCAGTTCTGGTCGGTCTACGTGCCCACCGAGCTGCAGGGCGACGCCGCGGTGAGCGCCACGCTGGAGCAGATCGACTGCGTCAAGGCCCTCGCCGCCCGCTACCCGGACCGGCTGCGCCTGGTCCGCACCGCCGACGAGATCGAGGCCGCCCGCGCCGACGACAAGATCGCCTCGCTGATGGGCGCCGAAGGCGGGCACTCGATCAACTGCTCGCTGGCCACCCTGCGCGCCTTCTACGACCTGGGCGTGCGGTACCTGACGCTGACGCACAACGACAACACCCCCTGGGCCGACGCCGCCACCGACGAGCCCGCTCACGACGGGCTCACCGCCTTCGGCGTCGAGGTCGTGCGCGAGATGAACCGGATGGGCATGCTCGTCGACCTCTCGCACGTCGCCGCCGACACCATGCGCGACGCGCTGCGCGCCAGCCGCGCCCCGGTGGTGTTCTCGCACTCCTCCTCGCGCGCGGTCTGCTCGCACCCCCGCAACATCCCCGACGACGTGCTCGCCCAGCTGCCCGGCAACGGGGGCGTGGCGATGGCGACGTTCGTGACCAAGTTCGTCCTGCAGGAGTCGGTGGAGTGGACCGCCGCCGCGCAGCGCGAGCTGGTCGCCCACGGGCTCAGCGACCTGTCGGGCACCCCGGAGGCCAAGGAGGTGCTCCGCAAGTTCGAGGAGGCCAACCCGCAGCCGGTGGCCACCTCGGCGACCGTCGCCGACCACCTCGACCACATGCGCGAGGTCGCCGGCATCGACCACATCGGCCTCGGTGGCGACTACGACGGCACGATCTTCCTGCCGCAGGACCTCGACGACGTCTCCGGCTACCCGAACCTCATCGCCGAGCTGCTCCGCCGCGGCTGGTCGCACGCCGACCTGGGCAAGCTGACCTGGCACAACGCCGTCCGCGTGCTGCGCGACGCCGAGCGCGCCGCCACGGAGCTGCAGCGCACCGAATCGCCGTCGATCGCCACCATCGATCAGCTCGACGGCTGACCTCCTCGTGACGCGCGCCCGGCGGTGATCTCCGCCGGGCGCGTCGTGCTTCGCCCTCCTCTCCGCGGATCCGCTTCGGCCCCGCTGCGCCGACCCGGTGACCTGGGGTCGTTGCTCGCGCCCGCGCGCAGTCGCAGTCGGTAGTCGACTAGTCCAAAGTGGTCAGGGTTGGCCACTCGATCCGGCCACCTGCTGGCGGGTCTGCGCGGGACGCGCGCATCCGGTGTCCAATATGGAACCGGGGAGAAGGTGCGTGGTCGAACACCGGCACGAATCATCGTGATTCATGTGGTTCTTCGTTCGCCCTGCGGTTCCGCATGGGCGCTCATACGATGCCGGTTGCGCCTCCTGGCCGGTGGATAGGAGGAGGACCGATGGTCTTGTCGTTGCCGGACGAGACGCTGTCCGGAGAGGATCCCGAACACCCGCAGTGGTCGGCGCGTCCGGGGGAGCTGCCGCGCAGCGCCGCCGTGCTGGCGAGAATGCGTTCGGAGAACTTCCCGGTGGCTTCCCGCGTCCTGCCCGGCGGTGTCCGCAGACACCTGCACGCCCTCTACGGCTACTTCCGGCTCGTCGACTACGCCGGCGACGAGGCGCCCGGCAACCGCGACGCGCTGCTGGACTTCCTCGAACACGACCTCGAACGCGCCTACCAGGGCACCGCGCGCATCCCCATCATGCAGGGGCTGGCGCCCACGGTCACCGAGTGCGGCATCCCGATGTCCACGCTGGTCAAGCTGATCGAGGCCAACCGGTGGGACCAGCACGTCAAGCGCTACGACGACTTCGCCGGGCTGCTGGACTACTGCGCGCTGTCGGCCAACCCGGTGGGGGAGTCGGTGCTGCACGTCTTCGGCCGCCCGGAGGAAGGCCTGATCGCGCTGTCCGACCGGATCTGCAGCGCGCTGCAGATCCTGGAGCACCTGCAGGACCTCGCCGAAGACCGCCGGGCCGGCCGCGTCTACCTGCCCACCGAGGACCTCGAGCGCTACGGCTGCGATGAGCAGGACCTCACCGCGCCGCGCGCCTCGACCGCGCTGCGCGGGCTGGTGCGCTTCGAGGTCGACCGGGCACGCCGGATGCTGCGCGACGGCAGCGTCCTGGTCGGCGCCCTGTCGGGAACCGCCCGGGTGGCCGTCGCCGGCTACGTCGCGGGCGGGCTGGCCACCGTTGCCGCGTTCCGCGCGGCCGGACACGACCCGCTGGCCGCACAGGTCAGCCCGAGCAAGGCGCGCACCTTCACCGAATGGGCGCGGTTGCACGCGATGGGAGGGATCCGGTGAGCTCACCGACCCGGTTCCGGGACGCCTACCAGGAGTGCGAGCGGATCACCCGCGAGCAGGCCCGCAACTTCTCCTACGGCATCCGGCTGCTGCCAGGTCCGAAGCGCGGCGCGCTCTCGGCGGTGTACGCCTTCGCCCGCCGCGTGGACGACGTGGGCGACGGCGATCTTCCGCGCGAGGAGAAGCTGCGCGAGCTCAAGACCTGCCGCGAGGCGGTGCACCAGGCGTCGACCGATTCGACCGATCCGGTGCTGGTGGCGCTGGCCGATGCCGCGATCCGCATGCCGTTGCCGCTGGAGGCGTTCGACGAGCTCATCGACGGCTGCGAGGCCGACGTGCGCGGCACCAGCTACACGAACTTCGACGAGCTGCTGCACTACTGCCGCTGCGTTGCCGGTTCGATCGGCCGGTTGTCGCTGGGCGTGTTCGGCACCGACGATCCGAGCGTCGCCACCGCGCGGGCCGATGCGCTCGGCGTGGCGCTGCAGCTGACCAACATCCTGCGCGACGTCCGCGAGGACCAGATCAACGGGCGGGTGTACCTGCCCGCTTCCGACCTCGCGCACTTCGGCGTGCGGCTGGAACCCGGCGGCGGGTTCGTCGAGGACACGACGCGGTGGAACAGGCTGATGCGGTTCCAGGCCGCGCGCGCCGACCGCTGGTACACCGAGGGTTTCCGGCTGCTGCCGATGCTGGACCGGCGCTCGCGCGCCTGCTGCGCCTCGATGGCCGGCATCTACCACCAGCTGCTGGTGCGCATCGCCACCAACCCCAACGCCGCGATGCACCAGCGGACCTCGCTGTCGGGCTGGCGCAAAGCCGGAGTCGCGGCCCGCTCGCTGGCCGGGATGACGCCGTGAACCGCGGGACCGTGGTGGTCATCGGCGGCGGGCTCGCCGGCATGGCCGCTGCCCTGGACTGCCGGGAGCACGGGTACTCCGTGCGGCTGCTGGAGGCGAGGCCCCGGCTCGGCGGGGCGACCTACTCGTTCGCGCGCGGAGACCTGCTCGTCGACACCGGCCAGCACGTGCTGCTGCGCTGCTACACCGCCTACCTCGACCTGCTGCGCAGGATCGGCGCGGCCGACGGGATCCGGATGCAGCAGCGGTTCCGCGTCCCGGTGCTCAGCCCGGGTGCGGCACCGGCCTCGCTGACCCGCTGGAACCTGCGCGCGCCCGCGCACCTGGCCCCGGCGCTGCTGAGCTACCGGCGGCTGAACTGGGCGCAGCGGGCCCGGGCGGCGCGCACCGCGCTCGCGCTGCGCGGCATCGACCCGGCGGACCCTGCGATCGACGAGCAGAGCCTCGGCCAGTGGTTGCGCGATCAGGGCGAGACGCCGCGCGCGGTCGACGCGCTGTGGGGCTTGCTGGCGGTGGCCGCGCTCAACGCCGAACCCGACGACGCCTCGATGGCGCTGGCCGCCAAGGTGTTCCGCACCGGACTGCTCGAAACCGCCGACGCCTGCGACATCGGAGTCCCGCAGCAACCGCTCTCCGAGCTGCACGGCGAGGCCGGGCGACGGACCCTGCTCGCGGCGGGCGTCGACGTGCGGCTGCGGTGCAGGGCGCGCGCGATCCGCCGCGGTCCGAAGGGCTTCCAAGTCCCGGTCGAGGAGCAGGCGGGCGCGAGCGTGCTCGACGCAGACTCCGTCGTGGTGGCCACCCCGCACCCGGCGGCGGCAGCGCTCGTCGACGAGCTTCCGGTGCGCGGATCCGCCGAGTGGTCCCGGTTGTCGTCCTCGCCGATCGTCAACGTGCACGTCCACTTCGACCGCGCGGTCACCGACCACGCGATGGCGGCCGTGCTCGACTCGCCCGTGCAGTGGGTCTTCGACCGCACCCGCATCTCCGGTGCCCGCCGAGGCCAATACCTGGCGCTGTCGCAGTCGGCCGCGCAGCGGGAGATCGGGATGCGGACCGAGGAACTGCGCGAGATCTTCCTCCCGGCGCTGCGCGAGCTGTTCCCCGCGGTCGGGAAGGCGAAGCTGCTGGACTTCTTCGTCACCCGCGAACCCCACGCCACCTTCCGGCAGGCCCCCGGCAGCGCGGCGCTGCGTCCCTCGGCGATCACCGAGGTGCCCGGCCTGGTGCTCGCGGGTGCGTGGACGGCCACCGGCTGGCCGGACACCACCGAAGGCGCGGTGCGCAGCGGCATCCGCGCCGCCGAGGCGGTCGACGCCGAACTGCGATCGCGGACGAGCGTGGAGGTGACTGCATGACGACACTCCTGCCTCCGGCCCTGCGCACAGCGCGGGAGCTGGTGGAACCGACGCTGCGCTCGGCGGTGGCGCGGCTGGACGCCGACACCCGGCGGGTCGGCGAGTACCACTTCGGCTGGATCGGCGTCGACGGCGCGCCCACCGACGCGGGCGGCAAAGCGCTGCGCCCCGCGATGGTCCTGGCCGCGACCGAAACAGCCTGCGGCACAGCAGAACACGGTGTTCCGGCGGCGGCGGCGGTGGAGCTGGTGCACAACTTCTCGCTGCTGCACGACGACGTCATGGACGGCGACACCTCCCGCAGGCACCGGCCCACCGCGTGGACGGTCTTCGGGTCCTCCGCGGCGATCCTGGCCGGTGACGCGCTGCTGGCCGTGGCACCGGAGGTCCTGCTGGAATCCGACGTCCCCAACGCGGCGGTCGCGGTGCGCTCGTTGCTGACGACCACCCGGGTGCTCATCGCCGGGCAGACCGCAGATCTCGGCTTCGAACGCCGCCAGGACGTCGACCTCACCGAATGCCTGGGCATGGCGCACGACAAGACCGCTGCGCTGCTGGCCTGCGCCTGCTCCATCGGGCCGCTGAGCGCTGGAGCCCCGCGCGAGAGCGTCCGCGCGCTGCACGCCTACGGCACCGAGCTGGGGATGGCGTTCCAGCTGGTCGACGACCTGCTGGGCCTGTGGGGAGACCCGGAGGTCACCGGGAAGCCCGTGCTGTCGGACCTGCGCACCCGCAAGAAATCGGTCCCGGTGGTGCACGCCCTGACCTCCGGGACGGCAGCGGGGGAGCGGTTGTGGGAGCTCTACGAGCAGCCCGAACAGCTCACCGAGGCGCAGCTGTGCGAAGCCGCCGAGATGGTGCGTCGCGCCGGATCCGAGGACTGGACGCGGGGGGAGTGCCGCCGCCGGCTCGAACTCGCGGAGGCGCAGCTGGAAGTCGGATCGCTGGGCGACACCGCCGCACTGGGAGAGCTCGCCGAATTCATCGTACGGAGGAAGCTTTGACCGAACAGCTGCAACAGCCCACGCGATCGGCCACCAGCGCCGCCGAGATCCCCAGTCAGGGAGCGGCGCGAGCCGACGCCCGGACGGCGGCGCTGGCCGCCCGCGACCACCTGCTGTCGCTGCAGAGCCCGGAGGGCTGGTGGAAGGGCGAGCTGGAGACCAACGTGACGATGGACGTCGAGGACCTGCTGCTGCGGCAGTTCCTCGGCATCCGCACCTCCGCGGAAACCGCGGAGACCGCCCGCTGGATCCGCTCCCAGCAGCGCGAGGACGGCACCTGGGCGACCTTCCACGGCGGACCCGGCGACCTGTCCACCACGGTCGAGGCGTACGCGGCCCTCAAGCTCGCCGGTGACGACGTCGAAGCCCCGCACATGCGGGCCGCCCGGGACTGGATCCTGGCCAGCGGTGGCGTGGAGGGAACCCGGGTGTTCACCCGGATCTGGCTGGCGCTGTTCGGCGAGTGGTCCTGGGACGACCTGCCCGCCATGCCGCCGGAGGTGGTGCTGCTGCCCGAGTGGTGCCCGCTCAACGTCTCCGACTGGGCGTGCTGGGCGCGTCAGACGGTGGTGCCGCTGACCGTGGTGTGCACCCTGCGTCCGCGCCGCGACCTGGGCATCGACCTGCGGGAGCTGCGCACCGGAAGGCCTGCGGTGCCGCCGAAGCGCGAGTGGTCCTGGGGCTACGGCTTCCACGCCCTCGACCGCCTTCTGCACCGCTACCACCGCCGACCGGTGAAGACGCTGCGCACGCACGCGATGCGGCGCGCGGCCGAGTGGATCGTGGCGCGTCAGGAGGCCGACGGCTCGTGGGGCGGGATCCAGCCGCCGTGGGTGTACTCGATCCTCGCGCTGCACCTGCTCGGCTACCCGATGGACCACCCGGTGATCGCCAAGGGGCTCGGCGGCCTGGAGCGGTTCCTGGTCCGCGAGCAGACGCCCGAGGGCACCGTGCGCAGGCTGGAGGCGTGCCAGTCGCCGGTGTGGGACACGGTTCTGGGCGTGCAGGCGTTGCGCGACGCCGGGGTTCCCGCCGACCACCCGTCGCTGCGGCGAGCGGTGGACTACCTGCTGGCCGAGGAGATCCGGGTCAAGGGCGACTGGTCGGTCAAGCGCCCCGAGCTGCCCGCCGGGGGCGGCTGGGCGTTCGAGTTCGACAACGACGGCTACCCCGACATCGACGACACCGCCGAGGTGCTGCTCGCGCTCAACCGCGTCGAGCACCCCGACTCCGACGCCGTGCGCGGTGCCATCGCGCGCGGTGTCCGCTGGTTGCGCGGGATGCGGTCGAAGGACGGCGGCTGGGCCGCGTTCGACGCCGACAACACCCGGCAGCTGGTGCGCAAGCTGCCGTTCTGCGACTTCGGCGAGGTCATCGACCCGCCGTCGGCCGATGTCACCGCGCACGTGGTGGAGGCGCTGGCCGTCCTCGGCGAGCAGGACGAGGTGCTGCGCGGCGGGGTGAAGTGGCTGCTGTCCAACCAGGAGCGCGACGGGTCGTGGTTCGGGCGGTGGGGCGCCAACCACGTCTACGGCACCGGTGCCGTCGTGCCCGCCCTGGTCGCGGCCGGAGTGGACTGCCAGCACCGCGCGTTGCGGGACGCCGTGCGCTGGCTGGAGGAACACCAGAACGACGACGGTGGCTGGGGCGAGGACCTGCGCTCCTACGACGATCCTCAGTGGATCGGACGGGGCACCTCAACGGCATCCCAGACGGGCTGGGCGTTGATGGCGCTGCTGGCCGTGGGCAGGCACGACACCGACGCGGTGCGCCGCGGGATCGGCTACCTGGCCCGAAGCCAGCGCGCCGACGGCGGTTGGGACGAACCCCAGTTCACCGGGACCGGGTTCCCCGGGGACTTCTACATCAACTACCACCTGTACCGGGTGATCTTCCCGCTGACCGCGCTCGGGCGCTACCTGCGGGACGGGGAGTGACATGTCGATGAGGATGCTGATCTGCGCGCCGATGCGACTGGAGGCCAGCGCGCTGCGCTCCGCCCTCG
This sequence comes from Saccharopolyspora terrae, assembly GCF_004348435.1. Classification (NCBI taxonomy): domain Bacteria; kingdom Bacillati; phylum Actinomycetota; class Actinomycetes; order Pseudonocardiales; family Pseudonocardiaceae; genus Saccharopolyspora; species Saccharopolyspora terrae. Next base: position 110,186 of record NZ_SMKS01000011.1, read on the forward strand.
GCGGGGCCGTGACCGGCCAGGAAGCACTGCGCACCACCGGGCTCGGAGCCGATTCGGTGACGGTGCGCCGCACCGGGTACGGGCCGCGCCGCAGCGCGAGCAGCGCGGTCCGGCTGCTGGCCGCCGACTTCGACGTGCTGGTGATCGCCGGTTTGGCGGGCGGGCTGTCGCCGGAGGTGCGCAGCGGGGACGTGATCGTCGCCGACGAACTGCGCGGCCACCGCGAAGTGCTGCGCTGCGACACCGCCCACTCGCTGGCCGCCGAGCTCACGCGCAGCGGGTTCCCGGTGCGCTGCGGGCCCGTCGTGACCGCCGACGCGCTGGTCCACGGTCAGCGCCGCGCCGAGCTCGCCGCCACGGGTGCGCTCGCGGTGGACATGGAATCGGCGGTGCTGGCCCAGGCCGCGGGGCACAGGCCGCTGGCGGTCGTGCGCGTCGTGGTCGACACAGCGCAGCAACCCCTGCTGCGGCCCGGGACCGCCCACCGGGCGATGTCCGGGCTGGCGCGGCTGCACGCCGTGGGCTCCTGCCTGCGGCGGTGGGGCCGCCACATCCCACCGGAACTTCGCACGACCTGTGAGGAGGCGTTGTAACCATGGGCATTCCCGTGCGCCAAGCCGTTCGCGTCGGTGCGTACCTGATGAAGCAGAAGCTGGCCCGGCGCGAGAAGTTCGCGCTCACCTTGGAGCTGGAGCCGCTGTTCGCCTGCAACCTGGCCTGCGCGGGGTGCGGGAAGATCCAGCACCCGGCGAGCGTGCTCAAGCAGCGGATGCCGGTCGAGCAGGCGCTGGCCGCGGTCGAGGAGTGCGGTGCCCCGGTGGTGTCCATCGCCGGGGGTGAACCGCTGATGCACCCCGAGATCGACGTGCTGGTCAAGGAACTGGTCAAGCGCAAGAAGTTCGTCTACCTGTGCACCAACGCGCTGCTGATGCCGCGCAAGATCGACGAGTTCGAGCCCTCGCCGTACTTCTCCTTCGCCGTGCACATCGACGGGATGGAGGAGCGCCACGACGCCTCGGTGTGCAAGAAGGGCGTGTTCGCCCAAGCCGTGGACAACGTGAAGGACGCCCAGCGGCGCGGATTCCGGGTGACCACGAACTCGACGTTCTTCACCACCGACACGCCGCAGTCGGTGATCGAGGTGCTCGACTACCTCAACAACGACCTCAAGGTCGACCAGATGATGCTCTCGCCGGCCTACGCCTACGACAAGGCGCCCGACCAGGAGCACTTCCTCGGCGTGACGGAGACCCGCGAGCTGTTCAAGAAGGTCTTCGCCGACGGGCGGCGGAAGAAGTGGCGCTTCAACCACTCGCCGCTGTTCCTGGACTTCCTCGAAGGCAAGATCGACTTCGGCTGCACCGCGTGGGCCATCCCGTCCTACTCGCTCTACGGCTGGCAACGCCCCTGCTACCTGATGAGCGACGGCTACGCGAGCAGCTACCGGGAGCTGCTGGAGGACACCGACTGGGCCGCGTACGGGCGCGGCAACGACCCGCGCTGCGCGAACTGCATGGCCCACTGCGGCTACGAACCCACCTCGGTCCTGGCCACCCTCGGCTCGCTCCGGGAATCCGTCCGAGCCGTGCGCGGCTGAGAGCTGCGTTTCTGGTCCGAGTTGACCGGTCATGACATCGTTCGTGGCCGGTTCGGACCGAGCGGCGGTCAGCCGAACCTGCGGGCGAGGTGGTGGAAGACGCCGGGCAGAGCGCCGTGAATCCGGTCGGCCGCGGTCAGCCAGCCGGGGACGAAGACCTCCGCCCGGCCGCGCACCACCGCGTCCACCAGGGCGTCGGCGACCCGCTGCGGCTCGACCATGCGCGGGAACCGGCGCCGGTAGTCGCGGCCGTGGAAGAACGAGGTGCGCACCGCGCCGGGGAACACCGTCGTCGTGGTGATGCCCCGGTAGCGCAGGCTCGCGGCGAAGGCCCGCAGCCCCGCCTTGGTGGCCGAGTAGACGTCCTCGTCGCGGACGCCCACCACGGCCACCGAGGCCACGAACGCCACCCGCGGGGGCAGGACCGCGCGCGTCAGCCGCATCGGCGCGGTCAGGTTCAGCTCGACGAGCTCGTCGATGCGCTCCGGCGGCATGTCGGCGAAGGCTCCCGCCCAGCCGATCCCGGCGCTGTGCACCAGCAGGTCGACCCCGCTCGCCGCGTCCGCCACCTGCCGCAGCCCGTCATCGGTGGTCAGGTCCGCGGTGACGGTCTCGCCTCCGGTGCGCTCGACCAGCGCATCCAGGCGCGTCCGGTCGCGTCCGGTCAGCACGACCTGCCAGCCGTCGGCTGCGAGCCGGAGCGCGGTGGCCGCGCCGATCCCCGAGGACGCGCCGGTGACCAGCGCTGAGTTCATCCCCACGACTCGCTGTCCTCCCGGGCGGCCAGCTCGCGGCCGATCTGCTCGCTGCGCCGCGCCAGCACGGCGATGCCGCCGATCATGAGCGCGCCCGCGACCGCCTCGCCGGCCAGGATGGCGGGGGAGGACTCGATGCGCTCACCCAGCCAGCTCACCCCGATCGCCGCCGCCACCAGCGGGTCGACCGTGGTGATCACCGCCAGCGACGGCGACATCAACCGGCCGCGCTGGAAGGTCTGCTGGCTGAGCAGGAAACCCATCGGCCCGATCACGCACACCACGTACAACGTCCAGTGCCCGAAGGGTTCCACGAGCCCACCGGTGCGGAACTGACCGGCCACCACCCGCATCAGCCCGGCCGTGACGCCGTAGAACACCCCGGTGGCCACGGCCAGACCGACCACGCCGAACTCACCGGGAAGCCACCGGGCAGCCAGCAGCGACGCGATCACCAGCAGTCCCATCGCCAGCGCCAGCGGCAGGACGGGCGCTCCGGTGAACTCGCTGCCGTGGCCGGATGGTCGCGCGAGGAGCAGGAACGCCGCCAGCCCGCCCGCGCACGACAGCGCGCCGAGCGCGAGAACCAGATCCATCCGCCTGCCCGCGAGCCACGCCGCGAACGCCGCGCCGAACAGCACCGAGGTCACCAGCAGCGGTTGCACCAGCACCAGCGGACCGAACGCCAGCGCCACCACCTGCAGCGACAACCCGACGATCACGGTGCCGATGCTCAACACCCAGATCGGCTTGCGCACCAGGTCCCACAGCATCCGCGGGCTGAACGTGGCCACTTCCGGGACCTGCTTGGTGACCCGGTGCTGGATCGCGCTGGCCATCCCGAAGCTCGCGGCACCGATCACCGCGGCCGGCACCGCGACGACCAGGACCGTCCCGGAGGTCAACGCCTCTCCCGCAACTCGTCGAACGCCTCCCGCAGGTGCGCGGTCAACCGCCCGGCGTCGGGTGCGAGCCCAGGATCGGTGGTGATGCCGAAGCCGAACTCCTCGCCCCACCCGATCGCCCCGATCGCCACGCCCACGCCGTCGGCCAGCGACAGCACCGGCAGCACCTGGCTGAGCCGGGTGCCGTTGATGTGGGCGGGCCGCCGCCGGCCCGGCATCACCGAGACCACCGCGTTGAAGAACTGGCGCCCGTAGATGCGACGCACGATCCACGCGTGCACCGGGGCGGGCAGCAGCCCGAGCCCGGCCAGCACCGCGCCCGCGGCCTCGGGCTGTCCGCTGTGGTCGGGTTCTGCGAGCGCGTCGGAGACCGCGCGGATCCGCCACACCAGCGGCATCGGCCCGACCGGGAGATCGACCGACAGCGAGTGCGTGTGGTTGCCCGGCGCGGCGGTGCCCGCGCCGTCGCGCCCGGTGCGGGCCGTGCGCGGAACCATCACCCGGAACCGGGCCTCGCGCCGCTGTTCGCCCATCGCCCGGTGCAGCGCCTCGGCAACCAGCCCGATGAGCAGGGCGCTGCTGGTCACCCCGTGATCGCGCGCGCGGGCGCGGACCTGCACGGCCGGCAGCGTCAAGTGCCCGAAGCTGCGGGCGTGCGAACTCCGCCCGGTCCAGGAGGGGTTGGTCGTGCCGGCGGAGGTGGCCAGGCCGAGGAGTCCGCGCAGCACCACCGGGATCCGCCGCGCCCACGACCGGCCGCCGGTGCTCGGGGCCGAAGCGGGGTGGTGGCCGTCGCAGAGCAACCGGATCAGCGCGTTGGTGACCGCCAGACCATCACCGAGTGAGTGGTGCATCTTCGCCAGCAGGGTCGCCCGCCCGGTCGCCGCGTCGTGCAGCAGGCGCAGCTCCCACGGCGGTCGGTCGGTGCGCACCGGCGTCGAGAAGAACTCGCTCGTGAGCCCCTCGGCGTCCTGCTCGGAGCCGATCTCGCGAAAGCCGAGGTGCAGGGCGGGGTCGATCGGACCGGCATGTCTCCACTGCGGACGACGGCCGGGCCGGACCACCAGCCTGCGGGTGAGCATCGGCAGCGACGGCGCGCAGTCCTGGATGCGGCGCGCGAGGTGTTCGCACCACACCTGTGCTGGCTCCGGCGACGGTTCCAGGCGCAGGATGGCACCCGTCTGCTGCGACACCTCAGGTGTGGTGGCGTAGACGAAGAACGCGTCCTGAGCGCGCAACCGACGCGGGCCGTGGTGGCGGGGCACGTCGGCCAACGCCGCCACCTGATCGGCGAACTCCGCCGACCGGCTGTGCTTGAGCGCCCGCTCCTCGCGCTCGCCGACCTCCTGCGGGTCGGCGACCCAGCGGCGCAGAGTCGCGGTCAGCTGCGACTCCCTCGGGCACAGCTCGGCCAGGCCCGCATCGGCCATCAGCTCGGCGTTGGCCCGGCCGTGCCCGGCGATCGGCTCGAACATCAGCACCGCGCGGCCGCACGCGAGCGCCTCCAGCGCTGTGGCGCCACCGGCGTTGGTGATCACCACGTCCGAGCAGGCCATTAGGCCGGGCATGTCCTCGACCCAACCCAGCGGCACCAGCCGCGGATCGCCTCGGGCGAGCAGGCGCTCCCGCAGCGCCTCGTTGCGCCCGCACACCACGAGCACCCGGGCGAGCCCGTCGACCCGCAGCGCCGCGTCGATGGCGCGCTCCACCGCGCCGAAGCTGAACGCACCGCACGAGGTCAGCGCCGTGAACCCGGCTTCCGGGAATCCGAACTCGGCCCGCGCCTCGGTGCGATCTCGGGGCTGGAAGTCGCGCCGCACCGGCGGCACCGACACCGCGCCGACCGCCTCGGGCTCGGCGCGGTGCATCGCGCGCAGGCTCGCCTCGCTCATCACGTAGTGCAGATCGGCTTCGGGGTACACCCAGAACGGGTGCGGCGCGAAGTCCGACACCACCGCCGAGACGGGGAGGTCGAGCTCGCCGCGCCGCCGCATCCAGTCCAGTCCCGCGGTTCCCAGCGGGTAGGTGGACACGATCAGATCCGGGTCGACCCGGCGGATCTCGCGACGCAGCAGCGGACCGCACCAGGCGCCGACGAAGCGCCGCGAGGCGTTGGCGAACCACCGGTAGCGCCACAACGAGTCGTAGAAGAAGTCGTAGAGCCACGGCGTGGATTCGACGTTGGTGACGTAGATCCAGTTGAACGCCCCGGGAACCCAGCGGCCCATGATGCGGAGCGCGTCGAGCCACACCACCTCGCAGCCGGGCCAGACCTCGCGGGCCGCCTCCTCGACGGCACGAGCGGTCGCGTTGTGGCCCTCACCGATCGTGGCGCTGATCAGGAGCACTCGACGGGGCTGGAAGCTCACGCGGCCGGTTCCTTTCGCCAAGCACGTGCCATCGCAGGCTAACGCGTGACGAGAGGACCGGCTTCCCGAGAACGGCCATCATCCACAGTGGCCGGTGTCGCTAGGCCGCGGTGCGCTCCAGCGGGCCGTGGCTGGCCACCAGGCGAACGGTGCCGTCGGCCAACCGGTAGGACAGGCCCGCCACCGCGCAGCGGCCAGCGGCGATCTCGTCGGCCAGCAGCGAGGAGCGCTCGATCAGCAGTTCGCTGGTGCGCTGGATGTGGACGTCGACGATGTCGTCGACGTCCTCCTCGCCGGCGGCCCTGGCGGCCAGCACGCTCGGCGTCACCCGCTCGACGATGTCGCGCAGGTACCCGGGCGGGTTCGTGCCCTCCACGACCGCCTGCCGAGCCGCGACGACCGCGCCGCAGGAGTCGTGGCCGAGCACGACGACCAGGGGAGTGCGCAGCACCCCCACGCCGTACTCGATGCTGCCCAGCACCTCCGAACCGGTCACCTGACCGGCGGTGCGCACGACGAACAGGTCGCCCAGGCCGCGGTCGAAGATGATCTCGGCTGCGAGGCGGGAGTCGGAGCAGCCGAACAGCACCGCGAACGGCGTCTGGCCCGGGGCCAGGGAGGCGCGGTGGTCGGCGTCCTGGTTGGGGTGCAGCCGGGTGCTCTCGACGAAGCGCTGGTTGCCTTCCATGAGTGTCGCGAAAGCCTCGGCAGGCGTGGCTGGCGTGCGGTTCATGCTGTTGACATTAACCCAGCCGGGTGGCCGCGGCAGATCGCGAGTGGGGCAGAGCACGCTGGTGACGGCGGTGCTTGAGTTCGCAACGACCTGCCGGCCGTCGTACTCTCGGCGCGCGGTGGTGAGGCGGATGAGGGGGCCGCCTCACCACCGATCTGTCGTTCGGAAGTGGTCCGCACACGAGGTCCGACACGACATCGGCGTGTCGGAGCGAATTGAAATCGAGCAATTCACACAGAGTTTCGCCAGGTCAGAATGGCGGCGGCGACGAGCTTCGAAAATTGTTCGGCCTCAGAGCTTGTGCGCTGTTCGGGGGAACGGTCATCATCGGAGCCGATGCCGGTGGTTCAACCACCGCGCTCTGGGGGAAGAAGCTGCGCGAACACCTGGGGGGTGTAGCGATGGATCATCGTCTTTTCTGGTCACGCGCGTAGGGCGACGCCGCGTGGGCCGACCTGCTTCGCTTGCAGGTCGAAAGCCGATCGCACGCCGGCCCGCGAGGCCGGGTCACGTTGACGTTCCCGCGGCCTCGGTCGTCGCGTTGTCGCGAGCGGTTCGAGTTCTCGGAATGTCGTTCCATTCTCCGAAGGACCTGTTGTCACCCGGCCATTCGCGCTCCCATTCCGAAATCCGCGCCTGCATCGAACAGGTAGTCGGTATCACTCATTGGAGTGGCTCTCGTTGAGTTGGCCGCCGATGTGCGGCCAATGTGCGCGGCATGGCTTTCTCGCCGCTTTCCGGAGGCAGCGGCGAAGGGGTGAAGTGCGGCAGGATAGATCGTTTGTGGATTTCTGGGGGAAGCGAGATGCGGTTCGAAGTTCTTGGACCGGTCCGGATGTTCGACGGGGACAGAGCGGCGCTGCTGACGGGTGCGCTGCGGCGCAGCCTGCTGGCGGTTCTGCTCGCCCACGCCAACGAACCGGTACCGGTCACCGTCCTGTTGGAAGCGCTGTGGGGTGGGTCGGACGAGCACGGGGCGAGCCGGCTCCAAGTGCACGTTCACCGGCTGCGCCGGGAGCTCGACGACCCCGACCGACTGACCTACGGCCCCGCCGGTTACAGCCTGCGGGTCGAGAGGGGAGAGCTCGACGCGGCGGTCTTCGCGGCCTTGCTCGACGAAGCGGCGGGCGAGCCTGATCCGGCCTGCGCGGCCGGGTTGCTGCGGCGTGCCCTGGGCCTGTGGCGGGGCAGGCCGTACCAGGAGGTCGACCTGCCCGACGTCGACGCCGTCGTCGAACGGCTCACCGAGCAGCGGTCGCTGGCCGTGGAGGAGTGCTACGCCGCCGAGCTGCGGGCCGGTCGGCACGAGGCCGTCGCGGGCGAACTGCTCGACGCGGTGCACCGCAATCCGCTGCGGGAGCGGTTGCACGGTCTGCTGATGCTCGCGCTCTACCGCAGCGGACGGCAAGCCGAGGCGCTGTCGGCCTACCAGCACGCGTGCGAGGTGCTCAACGACGAGCTCGGTCTGGACCCGGGGCCGGAGCTGCGCGCCCTGCACGGTCAGATCCGCGCGGGCGAAGCGGTCGAGGTCATGGGAACGACGCACGTCCCCGCCCAACTGCCGCACAGCGCACCGGATTTCGTCGGCCGCGAGCTCCCGCTGTCCGAACTGGACGGGATGCTCGACGCCAAGACCCGCACGATCCCGATCGCGGTCATCGTCGGCACGGCCGGAACCGGCAAGACCTCGCTGGCGCTGCGCTGGGCGCGCCGGGTGAAAACCCGCTTCCCGGACGGCCAGCTCTACACCGACCTCCGCGGCTTCGGCACCGGGACACCGGCTGAACCCGGCGACGTGCTGGCCGGGTGGCTGCGGGCGCTGGGCGTGGACGGCAAGGACGTGCCGCTGGACCCGGCCGAGCGCGGCGCGCGGCTGCGCAGCCTCCTCGACGGCAAGCGGGTGCTGCTGGTGCTCGACAACGCCGCCAGCGCTGAGCAGGTGCGCCCGCTGCTGCCGGGCAACTCCGACTGCGCGGTGGTGGTCACCAGCCGACATCAGCTCGACGGACTCCTCGTCGGGCACGGGGCGAACCTGGTCGAGCTGGACCGGATGACCGCGGACGAGGCGCGACTGCTGCTCAAGGAACTGCTGGGCGACCTGGTCACCGACGAGGGCGCCGTGGACGAGCTCATCGAGTGCTGCGCGCGCTTGCCGCTGGCGCTGCGCATCGCGGCGGAACGGGTGCGGCGGCACCGCCACCGGGGCATCAGCCAGACCATCGCCGAGTTCGGTTGCGCCCAGGCGCGTCTGGACCTGCTCGACAGCGGTGACCCGCAGGCGTCGGTGCGGACCATCTTCGCCGCGTCCTACCGCAACCTGTCGGTGGCGGAGGCGAAGTTGTTCCGGATGCTCGGACTGCACCCCGGCGAGGAGATGGACGCCTACTCGCTGGCCGCGCTGGCCGGGGAGGACGACGTCCGCGTGATCCGCCGGGGCCTGGCCGAACTGGTGCGCGCGCACCTGGTGGAGGAGGTCGCGGGCAAGCGGGTCCGGCTGCACGACCTGCTGGAGACCTACGCCGCGGAGCTGTCCAGCATCACCGAGAACTCCGCCGAGCGGCGGGAAGCGTTGCGCCGGCTCTACGACTACTACCTGCAGGTCGCCACGATCGCGTCCGGGTTCCTCGCCCCGGGTTCGCTGCCGGCGCCGAAACCCGCCTTCCCCGCGCCGCCGATCCGCGACCACGAGGACGCGGCCCGCTGGCTCGACGCCAAGCGCGACACGATGGTGCGCATCGCCGAGATGGTCGACGGCGAATTCGAGCACTACGCGGTCGATTTCGCCGTCGTGCTGGACGCCGCGCTCGATTTCGGCTGGCACGTCGACGCGGCCCAGCGGCTCCACGGCAAGGCGCTGGAGGTCGCCGCGCGGCGCGGCGATCGGGTCGGTGAGGGGATCGCGTTGCGCGGACTGGGTGTGGCGCACCGGCGCAACGACTTCGCGGCTGCCCGCGACCTGCTGGAACGGGCCCTGCGCAAGGCCGATGGGCCGGCCGGGACCGCGGCGGTGCTGCAGAGCCTCGGGGAGGTGTGCGTGTTCACCGGGCACACCGACCTGGCGCTGGACCACCTGCGCCGTTCCACGCGGCTCTACCAGCAGGCCGGGCTGCGGTTGCTGGGCCTGCGCCCGATGATCTGCCTCGGACGGCTGCACCGCCGGTGGGGGCGGCACGAGGAGTCGTTGGAGTGCCTGCGGGAAGCCTCACGGGTGGCCGCAGCGCATGGGTACCGCCCGGCCGAGGCCGACGCGTCCTACGCGCTGGCCGGCCTCTACCGGGACCTCAACCGGTTCGTCGAGGCGGCCGAGCACGCCGAGCGCGCGCTGGTGCTCGCCCGGCGCAGCAAGTTCCGCTTCCTCGAAGGCATGACGTTGCACCGGCTGGGCACCATCCGCCGTTGCCTCGGCGACCACCCGCAGGCGCTGGAGAGCCACCGCGCGGCGCTGGTCTTCGCGCGCCAGATGCGGTCGCCGAACCTGGAGGCGATCGCGCTGACGGCCCTGGCCGAGACGCACGCGGCGATGGGCGACGAGGCGGAAGCCGCCCGCTGCCACCTGCACGCCTTGGGCGTGGCCAACAGCGGCTGCAGCAACTACGTGCGGGCCCGCGCCCACACCGGGCTCGGCGATCTGCACGCCGCTGCGGGCAGGCGCGAATCGGCCACCCGCCACTGGGAAACGGCGGTGCGGATCTACCAGGAGCTCGACGCTCCCGAGGCCGGCGAGCTGCGGAGGAGGTTGAACGCGGACATCAGCCCGAGCGTGCCCTGCTGAGCAGGCGCAAGCCGAGCCCGACGGCGAACACCGCCAGTCCTGCGACCACCGAGGTCCAGGGCAGAGTCGCGGCCAGCAGCAGGCACCCCGCCAGCCCGGCGGCGTTGAGCGCTTTCGGCCACCGGCGCTCGGCCGGTGGCTGGGTGAAAGCGGAGGCGTTGGCGATCGCGTAGTACACCAGCACGCCGAAGCTGGAGAACCCGATCGCCCCGCGCAGGTCGGTGGTGAGCACGAGTGCGAGCACCACCACGGCGACGGTCAGCTCGGCGTGGTGCGGGACCTGGAAGCGCGGGTGCACCACCGCGAGGTAGCGGGGCAGGTCGCCCTCGCGGGCCATCGCCAGTCCCGTGCGCCCGACACCGGCGATCAGCGCGAGCAGGGCGCCGAGGCTGGCCGCTGCCGCGCCGATCCGCACCACCGGCGTCAGCTGCGCGTACCCGGCCGCGGCGAGCGCGTCGGCGATCGGTGCGGTGCTGGCGGCCAGGGCGTGCGGTCCGAGGACCAGCAGCACGGCGAGTCCGACGACTCCGTAGGTCACGGCGGCGATCGGCAGGGCCAGCAGGATCGCACGCGGGATGGTGCGCGCCGGGTCGCGGACCTCCTCACCGAGGGTGGCGATGCGGGCGTATCCGGCGAAGGCGAAGAACAGCAGACCGGATGCCTGCAGCACTCCTAGCGGCCCGCGCGGCAGCCAGTCGTGCGCACCGATCGGCCCGGCGGACGGGTAGAGCAGCGCGGCCGAACCCGCGAGCACGACCAGCACCAGCACCAGCAGGATCCGGGTGAGCGCGGCGGTGCGGGTGATGCCGACGCAGTTCACCGCGGCGAGCACCGCGACCGCCAGCGCGGCGGCCGGTCGCTCGAAACCCGGTGCGGCGTAGGCGGCGAAGGTCAGCGCCATCGCCGCGCAGCTGGCCGTCTTGCCGATCACGAAACCCCACCCGGCGGTGAAACCCCACCAGTGGCCCAGCCGGACCCGGCCGTAGACGTAGGTGCCCCCCGAAGCCGGGTGGACCGCAGCCAGCTGCGCCGAGCTCGTGGCGTTGCAGTACGCGATGAAACCGGCGATGACCAGCGCGATCAGCAGTCCGCTACCGGCAGCGGCAGCAGCGGGCGCGAACACCGCGAACACCCCGGCTCCCAGCATCGAGCCCAGGCCGATCGCGGACGCATCCACGGTGCCCAAACGACGTGCCAGGGGAGCACCCGAGGACTGCGGGTTCGGCGTCACGACCTGATCAGCGGTGCGCGGTGAGGAAGTGGGCAGGGACGAGCGCGCGTCCCGCCTCGTCGGCCGGGTAGTGGGTGCCGACCCCTGCGGGCAGGAAACCGGCGATGGTGCTCGGCTCGATCGAGTCGATCGTCCAGTGCTCGGAGACCGCCGCGCGCAGTTCGTCGGCGTCCACGGCGTTGGGTCCGCCGCCTTCCGGGAACGCGCCCTTGTCGAACACCAGCATGTGCAGCCGTGCGCCCACGCGGGCCGCGCGGGCGATGGCGGCGACGTAGGCGGCGCGGCTCTCGACGGGCATGGAGTGGAACAGGGTGCTGTCGATGACCGTGCCGAAGTGCCCGTCGTGGCCGGAGAGCTCGGTGATGTCGCCGACCTGGAACGTCGCCGTGGCGTGCCGTTCGTCGCGGGCCGCCTCGGCTTGTGCGATGGCGGTCTCGGACAGGTCGACACCCAGCACCTCGAAGCCGCGCGCGGCCAGCTCCCGAGCGGTGACACCGACGCCGCACCCGGCGTCGAGGACCGGGCCGACGATGTCACCGCGCTCGATGACCTCGGCGATGGCCGGCTGCGGCACGCCGATGTTCCACGGCACGCGCGCGTCCTCGGTCACGGGCGACTCGCCCCGGTAGACGGCGTCGAAGTCAGGAAGTTCGGTGCTCACGCGAGCCTCCGCAGCAGATCGCACGATGCCTCGTCAACGCGGGAAAACTACCACGCTCCACGACCCGATCCGCGGTGCCCGAACTCGGTCCCGGCGGTCGTCTTCGCCGACGGCAGCACCGCTTTCACGCGATCACGCCCCCAGGTAGCGCCCGGGCCGGTGGTTGAGCGCGAGGACTCCGTTGAGCACCACCGCGCCCAGCGCCGAGATCAGCACCGCGATGGGGGAGACGACGAGCAGCGCGGCGACGATCACCAGCACGTCCAGGCCCATCTGCACGTAGCCCGCCCGCCACCGCAGGCGTTCCTGGGCGATCAGAGCGACGACGTTGAACCCGCCGAGGCTGGAGTCGTGCCGGAACACGATCAGCAGTCCGATGCCGATGAGCAGGTTGCCGCTGACCGCCGCGTAGACCTGCGGCAGGTGCAGGGCGCCGAACAGCTGCGCGTGCAGCGGGGCGAACGCCGAGACCAGCGCGATCGAGAGCAGCGAGCGCACCGCGAACCGGCGGTCCTTCTTGGCCACCGCCAGCGCCATGAACGGCAGGTTGACCACGAGGAACAGCACCCCGAAGGGAACCGGCAGCCCGTAGCTGAGCAGCAGTGACAGCCCGGCCGTTCCACCGGTGACGATCTGGCTCGACTTGAGCAGGTGCAGGCCGAGCGAGACCACGAAGGTGCCCGTGAGCAGACCGAGCACGTCCTCGGTGCGGGTGTGCGGCACCGCGGTCGGCTGCCGAGTCTCGGCGGCGCTGGTCGGTGCGGTCACGGGGATCGGGGTCGCGGTCTGCGCAGGCATGCTCGAAATGGTCGGGTCAGCACAGCACAGCAGGCAACACAGCCCTCCGCGGCTGCGACAGAATTCGCGAACGGCCGCGCGGGTGTGGCAGAGTGCTCAATTTGCGGGTGCTCGTCACACGGTTCTTGGTCGATGTGTCGGGCACCACATCTGACCTGGGGTTTCGTCTGCGCGTTCAGAGCGCGCGGCGACCCGCCGACCTCCCGGAGCGTGCCGCTGGTGAACGAGATCGATGCCCTCGACGCCCGAATCCTGCTCGCGCTCGACGACGATCCGGACCAGACCATCCTCGGCCTGTCCCGCGAGCTCGGCGTCGCGCGCAACACTGTGCACGCGCGGCTGCGCAAGCTGGGCCACGACGGCGTCATCGGCGACTTCAGCCGACGCGTCGACCCGGTGGCGCTCGGCTACGACCTGGTGGCGTTCGTGTCGATGCAGATCAGCCAGACCAAGCAGCCGGTGACCACCACCGCGCTGCGCGAGCTGCCCGAGGTGATCGAGATCCACGCGACCTCCGGCGACGCCGATCTGATGGTCAAGGTCGTGGCTCGCGACACGCAGGACCTGAACCGGATCACCAACGAGATCCTCGGCATCGACGGAGTCGAGCGCACCAGCACCGCCATCTCGTTGCACGAGGCGATGACCACCCGGATGCGGGGATTGCTGGAGGTCGCCGCCCGCACCTCGTGATCGGCCGCGCAGCGAAGTGGTCGAGTGGCTTCCGCCTTTTGCTGCTTCGGCTACCGACTCGAGATCGAACCGTGTTCACCCGAAGGGGTGTGATTTTGCGTTCCGAACAGGCATGATCACCCGGTGTCGCTCGATGTTACTCGCCTGTCCGTGCTGATCTTCGATGTCCTGGGAACCGTTGTCGACGAACGAGGTTCGATCCGCGCCGCGGTCCAGGACGCGCTCGGGAAGGCAGGTGAACCGGAGGAGAGAGGCGACGCGCTCGCGAACGCCTGGCTGACCAGGCTCGACGAGCTGCTGTCCGAGGCGGCCGACGGCGAGTACCGGCCGATGGACGAGCTCAACCGCGAGGCCCTGGAGCACGCGGTCAAGGCCGCCGACGTTTCGCTCGGCGAGGAGGCGCTGACCGAGCTCTCCGCGGAAGGTCTGCGCCCCAAGCCCTGGCCGGACGCCGCGCCCGGTGTCGGCGCGCTGGCCGACCGGTTCAACGTCGTCGCGCTGTCCAACACGACCATGCTCGCGCTGGCCGAGATCACCCGTCGCGGCGGCCTGCGCTGGGCGTTCGCCCTGTCTTCGGAGCTGGTCGGCGCCTACAAGCCGGACCCGTCGGTCTACCGCAAGGCGCTGGAACTCATGCGCGTCGAACCCGGCCAGGCCCTGATGGTGGCCTCCCACCCGTGGGACCTGCGCGCCGCCGCGGAGCAGGGCATGGCCACTGCCTACATCGCCAGGGAAGGCGAGGGCGAGCCGGCCGAAGAGGACGAGTTCGACCTCCAGGCCGCTACGATCGCGGAACTCGCCGCCCAGCTCCTCTGAGGTGCCCGAAGCGCAGGCACTCCACCGTTCGGCGCATTGCCGCAGGTATGACGACTACGTGTTACCGAAATGTACACCCGAACGATTGCCACCGGGCTGCGGAACATGGACGATTTGCTGGGGATCGATGATCTCGCCTGCTCCGAACCACCTCAACGACGACGGGAACGGAACATGACGAACCTGGCAGCGAACCTGGTCGCGTCCGCTCAGCGGCACGGCGACCGGCCCGCGGTCCGTCTCGACGAGCACGTGCTCAGCTACGCCCAGCTCCACGCCTCGGCCGCCGCCGTGGCCGGTGACCTGCGGGAACGCGGCATCTCACCTGGCGACCGAGTCGGCTTGGTGTTCCCGAACGTTCCCGCTTTCCCGATCCTGTTCTACGGCGCGCTGCTGGCGGGCGCGACCGTGGTGCCGATGAACCCGCTGCTCAAGGCCCGCGAGGTCGAGTACTACCTGCGCGACTCGCAGATGTCGCTGGTCTACGGCTGGGACGGCGGCGGCGACGCGGTGCCGGCCGCTGCCGCGGAGGTGGGGATCCCGGGTGTCGTGGTGGGCGCGGTCGGCCCGCTCGAACTCGGCGGCGAGCCGATCACCGAGCCCGTCGAGCGCACCGACTCCGACACCGCCGTGCTGCTCTACACCTCGGGAACCACCGGCAAGCCCAAGGGCGCCGAGCTGACCCACCACAACCTCGCCTCCAACGCCGAGATGGCGGTGGAGACGCTGTTCGAGCTCACTCCCGACGACGTGGTGATGGGCTGCCTGCCGCTGTTCCACGTCTTCGGCCTGACCTGCGCGCTCAACACCTCGGTGATGGTCGGCGCCTGCCTGACGCTGCTGCCGCGGTTCGACCCGGCCAAGGCCCTGCAGATCGTGCCGCGCGACGGGGTCACCATCTTCGAGGGCGTGCCCACCATGTACGCCGCGATGCTCAACCACCCCGACGCCGACGGCGCCGACATGAGCTCGCTGCGCACCTGCGCGACCGGTGGTTCGGCGATGCCGGTGGAGGTGCTGCGCGGGTTCGAGGCGAAGTTCGACTGCCACGTGCTGGAGGGCTACGGCCTGTCGGAGACCTCGCCGGTGGCCTCGTTCAACCAGCCCGGCTACGAGCGCAAGCCCGGTTCCATCGGGCTGCCGGTGCGCGGCTGCGAGATGAAGGTCGTCGACCTCGACGGCAACGAGGTCGGCCTCGACGAGCCGGGCGAGATCGTCATCCGCGGCGAGAACGTGATGAAGGGCTACTGGGGCCGTCCCGAAGCCACCGCGGAGGCGATCAAGGACGGCTGGTTCCACACCGGCGACATCGCCACCAAGGACGCCGACGGCTACTACTTCATCGTCGACCGCAAGAAGGACCTGATCATCCGGGGCGGCTACAACGTCTACCCGCGCGAGGTCGAGGAGGTGCTCTACGAGCACCCGGCGGTCGCCGAGGCGGCCGTGGTCGGCGTCAAGCACCCCGACCTCGGCGAGGAGGTCGGCGCGGCCGTGTCGCTCAAGCCCGGCCAGGACGCCACCGAGGACGAGCTGCGCGAGTTCGTCAAGCAGCGCATCGCCGCCTACAAGTACCCGCGCGAGGTCTGGCTGGTCCCGGAGCTGCCGAAGGGACCGACCGGCAAGATCCTGCGCCGCGAGGTCAAGGAGATGCCCCGCGAGGTGTGAGCGGTGCCGGGCCCGGCCGTGCGCCGGGCCCGACACCGGCGGACTAAGCTCACGGAAGTCTGTGAGTGAGGTCTGAGCATGGTCGGAATCAAGGACGTCGCGCGGCTGGCCGGGGTTTCCATCGGCACGGTGTCCAATGTGGTCAACCGCCCGCAGCTGGTGTCGGACGAGACGCGGCGGCGGGTGCAGTCGGCGATCGAGGAGCTCGGCTACGTCCGCGACGAGTCGGCTCGGCAGCTGCGCGCGGGAAGCAGTCGCATCATGGCGCTGCTCGTGCTCGACCTGGCCAACCCGTTCTTCGTCGACCTCGCCCGAGGGGCCGAGGAAGCCGCTCACGAGGCCGGGCTCAACGTGATCACCTGCAACAGCGGCCAGCGCGTCGACCTGGAGTCCTCCTACCTGTCGATGCTGGCCGAGCAGCGGGTGCGCGGACTGCTGCTGTCGCCGGTGGACACCACCGGCGAGCGTCTGCGGACCTTCGCCCGCAGCCGCATCCCCTACGTGTTCGTCGACCGCACCGTGCCGGAGGTGCAGGGCAGTTCGGTCGCCGTCGACGACGTGACCGGGGGAGCGCTGGCGGCGCGGCACCTGGCCGAGACCGGGCACCGCGAGATCGCGATGGTCAACGGCCCGTCGATGCTCGCGCAGTGCCGGGACCGCGAGTCGGGCGCCCGATCGGCGCTGGAAGGCACCGGCGCGCGCCTGTCGGTGCTCGAGTCCACCGCGCTGGACGTCGCGTCGGGACGCGACGCGGGTGCGCGGCTGCTGGGGATGAGCCCGCGTCCGACGGCCGTGTTCTGCGCCAACGACCTGCTCGCGCTGGGCCTGCTGCAGGCGATGGTGGCCGCGGGTGTGCGGGTGCCCGAGGAGATGGCGATCGTCGGTTACGACGACATCGAGTTCGCCGGGGCCGCGGCGGTGCCGCTGACCTCGGTGCGCCAGCCCGCGCGCAAGCTCGGCCGCACGGCGGCGGAACTGCTCATCGCGGAAACCTCGGGTGAGCCGATCCGGCACCGCCAGCTGGTGTTCCAGCCAGAACTGGTCGTCCGCGACTCAACTCGCGTCAGCCGCTAGGTGTACTGACCTGAGAGGTTGGTTACGCGGCTGGCGGGTGGGCCGCCGATGCTGGTGTGGTGGCGGTGATGGTTGTAGCCGTGTAGCCAGCCGGGCAAGGCGGCGCGCCGTTGGGTCTCGGTGCTGTA